>NZ_JBJHAH010000033.1:0-44662 GCF_054050915.1 Modestobacter sp. SYSU DS0875
GTGCGCTGCCCACCCGCGGTGGGCAGCGCACGACCGCGCCGGGTGGCGCCGTCAGAGCAGGTCGAACTCGTTGTAGGCCGCGCCGCCGGCGAGCAGCGCGTAGCCCGGTCCCCGGTCGAAGAACGGCTCGGTCTCCGGGCGGTCCGCCCGCATCGCGGCACGCAGTTCTCCGGTGGCGGCCTCGTCGGCGGTGCCGTCCTCCCGGACGACCACCCCGTAGTCGCGGCGGGCGCCCTCGACGCTGACCTTCCGCCACGCGATGTCGCGCAGCACCTCCTCGACCGGCCGGTCCAGCGGGTCGCCCCAGCCGCCACCGCCCGTCGTCCGCACCCGGACGACGGTGCCGGCCTTCAGCGGCTCGGCGTCGGCCAGCGCGTCGACCTCGTGCTCGTCGGGACCGCCCGGGTCGACGGTGATGGAGAACGGCCGCCCGGCCTTGCCGCCGTTGACGCCCCAGCAGGACAGGATCGAGCGGTCGGCGATGGACATGAAGTGCGCGTCGCGCAGCACCCGGATGTCCTTCTCGTAGCCGCAGCCACCGCGGTAGCGGCCCGGGCCACCGGAGTCCTTCGCCAGCGCCAGCCGCTCGATCCGCAGCGGGAAGCGCGACTCGGTGAACTCCGTCGGCAGGTTCCGGGAGTCCGGGACGACGTGGATGGTGTCCTCGCCGTCGGCGTAGTACCGCCCGCCCGAGCCGCCGCCGAGCACCTCGCGCATCAGGTACGGCTCGCCGTTGGCGTCGGTGCCGTAGACGCCGGTGTAGCGGATCGTCTCCTGGTCGGCGGGCATCCGGCCGCCGGTGGCCTTGGCCAGCACCCCGGCCAGCACGCCGAGCAGCCGCAGGATGACGAACGTCCGGGCGTTGGTGGGCGCCGGGAAGATCGGGGTGAGCAGGGTGCCCTTCTCCGGGAACCGCATCTCGATCAGCGGCACGACGCCCTCGTTGACGTCGAGCTCGGCCATCCGCTCGGGGCTCTCGGCGAGGTTGCGCAGGATCGGGGCGAGCCACTTCTTCAGGAAGTTGCCGTCGGCGTAGTCGCCGCAGTGGTTGATCGGGCCCTTGGCCTGCGGCCCGGTGCCGGTGAAGTCGATGACCAGCGGGACGTCCTTGCTGGAGTCCATGGTCAGCGTGATCCGCTGCCGGTGCAGCTGCGGCTCCTCCACGCCGTCGTGCTCGGCGTAGTCCTCCCACACGTAGGAGCCGTCGGGGATCTGGGACAGGATCTCGCGGCGGTAGACCTCGGTCGAGCTGCTCAGGATCGCCTCGAAGCAGGACTCGACCGCGGCCACCCCGTACCGGTCGAACAGCTCGCCCAGCCGGCGCGCGCCGGCCAGGCAGGCGGAGCACTCGGCGTCGAGGTCGGCGGCGAGCGAGTCGGGCATCCGCGAGTTGCGGGTCATGATCGTCAGCGCCGCGTCGTTGCGGACGCCGCGGTCCCACAGCTTGATCGGGGGGACCATCAGGCCCTCCTCGAACACGCTGGTCGCCGCCGACGGCATCGAGCCCGGCACCGCGCCGCCGATGTCGTCGTGGTGGCCGAAGGCCTGGATGAACGCGACCACCTCGGGGGTGCCGTCGGCCGCCGCGGCGAACACCGGCACCGTGACGCACAGGTCGGGCAGGTGGCCGATCCCGCCCTCGGAGAGGTAGACGTCGTTGTGGAAGAAGACGTCGCCGGGGTGCATGGTCTCGATCGGGTGGTCGCGGACCACCGGGTGCACCAGCGCCGAGTACGACCGGCCGGTGAGCTTGCGCAGCTGGCGGTCGTGGATGCCGGCCCGGAAGTCGTGCGCGTCGCGGATCATGGGGGATCTCGACGTCCTGCCGATGGAGGTCTCGACCTCCTTCTCGATCGCCGCCAGCGTGCCGGCGACGATCTCGACCAGCACCGGGTCGGCGGCGTCAGTGCCGCCAAAATGGCCATTCTGGCGGTTCATCGGGTGGTCTCCTTCGTGAGCAGCAGGTTCCCGAAGCGGTCGACGGTGGCGAGGAACCCGGGGTGCACCGGGACGGTGGAGCCGAACTCCTCGATCACCGCGGGCCCGGCCACGACGTCGCCGGGGGAGAGGTCCGGCCGCCAGTGCAGCGGCGCCTCGACCCACTCGTCGAAGAACACCGGCCGGGTGCCCCGGCGCGAGTCCCGGCCGGTCGGCGCCGGCTCGACGATCTCCGGACGGCGGATCGGGCCGACACCGCTGACCCGCAGGTTCACCCACTCCACGGCCTGGCGCGGGTCGTCGGCGAAGTCGTAGCCGTACAGTTGGCGGTGGGCGGCGTGGAAGGCGGTGGCCACCGCCTCGATCGCCGCCGCGTCGAGCTCGCCCTCACCGACCGGCACCCGCACCTCGAACGCCTGCCCGACGTAGCGCAGGTCGGCGGTGCGCTGCATGCGCTGCTCGTCGCGCGGGAAGCCCTCGCCGTCCAGGGCGACCCCGGCCTGGCCCTCGAGGTCGGCGAAGGCGGTGGCCAGCGTGGCCGGGGCGACGTCGGCGTGCCGGGCGACCATCGTCTGCACGTAGTCGTTGCGGACGTCGACGGTCAGCAGCCCGAAGGCGCTCACGTTGCCCGGGTTCGGCGGCACCAGGGTGCGCGGCAGGCCGAGGACGTCCATCAGCCGGCAGGCCAGCAGCGAGCCGGAGCCGCCGAAGGTGGTGAGGGTGAAGTCGCGGACGTCGAGGCCACGGGCGACGGTGACCTGGCGCAGCGCGTTGGCCTGGTTCCACGCCGAGATCTCCAGGATCCCGGTGGCGGCGCGCTCGACCGACAGGCCCAGCTCCCCGCCGAGTCGCTCCAGCCCGGCGCGCGCGGCGTCGACCGACAGCGGGATCTCACCACCCAGCAGGTGCGGGGGGATCCGGCCGAGGACGACGTGCGCGTCGGTGACGGTCGGCTGCTCGCCGCCGTTGTCGTAGCAGATCGGCCCCGGGTCGGCGCCGGCCGACTTCGGCCCCACCTTGAGCGTGCCCTCCGGTGACAGCCAGGCGATCGAGCCGCCGCCGGCGCCGACGGTCACGACGTCGATCATCGGGATCTTGGACGGGTAGTCGCCCACCGAGCCCTCGGTGGTCAGCGTGGGCTCTCCGTCGATCACCACGGTGACGTCGGTGGAGGTGCCGCCGCCGTCGCAGGTGAGCACCCGGTCGAAACCGGCGGTGCCGGCGATGAGCGCGGCACCCAGGGCACCGGCGGCGGGGCCGGAGAGCATCGTGGTGATCGGCTGGTGCACCACCTCCGACGCGCTCAGCACGCCGCCGTTGCTCTTCATCACGTAGAACGGCACGCCGGGGGCGATCTCGTCGAGCCGGCGGCGGATGTTGGTGACGTAGGCGCCGACCCGGGGCTTCACCGCGGCGTCGACCAGCGTGGTCACCGACCGCTCGTACTCGCGGTACTCCCGCAGCACCTGCGAGCTGATCGAGACGACGGCGTCGGGGTGTTCCACGTGGAGCACGTCGAGCATCGCCTGCTCGTGCGCGTCGTTCGCGTAGGCGTGCAGGAAGCAGACGCCGATGGTGGTGATGCCGGCGTCCCGGAAGAAGCGGGCGGCGGCGACGGCGTCGTCCCGGTCGAAGGGCCGCACCTCGGCGCCGGTGACGTCGAGCCGGCCGTGCACCGTGCGGACCAGGTCGGCCGGGACGATCCGCGGCGGCTTGACCCAGAAGTAGCTGTTGCCGTAGCCGTCGGGCACCGACTGCCGGGCGATCTCCAGCACCGACTCGTAGCCCTCGGTGGTGATGAACCCGATCCGGTCGAGCTTGCCCTCGAGCAGCTGGTTGGTGGCGACCGTCGTCCCGTGGCTGACCGCGGTGACCGCCGAGCCGTCCAGGCCGAGCTGGCCGAGCACCTTCTGCACGCCGGCGAGGAACCCCTCGGCCGGGTCGGCCGGGGTGCTCGGCGTCTTGGTGGTGGCGACCTCACCGGTCGCCTCGTCGACGGCGACGACGTCGGTGAACGTGCCCCCGGTGTCGATCCCGATGCGTACCCGGCGCCCGCTCATGCCGAGAAACCTTAGCGGTGAGGTACCGCGGCCGGAAGACTCCTCCCGATGAACGCCGCGGCAGGCGCGGGACGGCCGACGGCTGTCGTTCCGTCGGTGCGGCTGGCTAGCGTCGGTGCATGGCAGACCGCCCGCGGATGACGCTGACCGCCACGGTGCTCGACACCCCGGACCCCCGTGGGCTGGCCCGGTTCTACGCCGCCTTGCTCGACTGGCCGATCGGCACCGACGACCCGGAGTGGGTGACGCTGCGCCCGGGTGGCCCGGCGCTCAGCTTCCAGCTGGAGCCGGACCACGTGCCGCCGGTCTGGCCCGCCGGTCCCGGCGACCCCCCGATGCAGTCGCACCTGGACATCGCCGTCGACGACCTGGACGCGGCCAGCGCGTTCGCCCGGTCGCTGGGCGCCACGCCGGCCGCGTTCCAGCCGCAGGAGCACGTCCGGGTGCACCTCGACCCGGCCGGCCACCCGTTCTGCCTCTACCTGCCGGAGTAGGTCAGCCTGCTGCCCGCGGCTGTCCCGGTGGGTCCAGCAGCGCGTTGCGCAGGCCGCCACCGGCGTGCACGGGAGTGCCGGCGCCGGTGAGTCGGTCGCGGAGGAAGGCGACGGCGTCGGCCCGGGCGTCGCTGGTGGGGTGGCCGGGTTCCTCGGCCTGGGGGTGGGTCAGCACCCGGTGCGCGGTCCTGCCGATGCCGGCGGGGTTGCCGGCGCGGGAGCTGATCACGATCGGCAGCCAGCCGTCGCCGAAGGCGGCGCGCAGGGCGCGGAAGCGGTCGGGCGGGCAGGCCTTGTCCTCGCTGAACCGGAGGCCCAGCAGGCGCAACCCCTCGCCGTGCACCCGCTCGATGACGGCGTCCCGCTCCTCGTCGGACACCCCCAGGTCGCCCCGCCGTCCGGGCGTGACGCCGAAGGGCAGCGACGGGTGGCTGGCCACCGGTGCGAGCACCACCGGTTCGGTGGCGGCCGCGAGCGCGAGCCCGCCGCTGATGCCCGTGCCGACCACCCCGACGCCCGGCCCGCCGAGGCGGTCGTGCAGCCGGCGGGCGACCGCGCGGACGTAGCCGGCCACCGGGCGCTCGGCGCGCCTGGCGAGGGTGCGGAACTCGCGGGTGAGGCAGGTTCGCGCCGTCGACCCGAGGGCGTACCCGGGGGAGAGCGGCCGGCCGGGTTCGCCGAACAGCGAGATCGCGGTGACGGTGAAGCCGGCCTCGACCAGGTGGTCGGCCAGCCCCATCACCTCGGGCGTCATGCCGGGGACCTCCGGCAGCAGCAAGACCCCCGGGCCGGAGCCGCGCGAGAACAGGGTGTGGGTGATGCCGGCGTCGGTGAAGTCCTCGGACGTCCAGCCTGCCAGTGCTGACGACTCTGTCATCGCCTGATCGTGGCGCACGGGGCACCGATCGGTCGAGACCTGTGCGCGCGGCCGGGGCAGCTGGTCGGGCCCGGCAGCCCCATCAGTCGGTGAGCTGGCGCAGGATCCGTTCCAGCGTCGCCCGGTCCTCGGCGGAGAGCCGGCCGAACAGCTCGGTGGAGTCGGCGGCTCGCGCCTCGTCGACCTCGCGCTGCACCGTGCGGCCGACGTGGGTGGCCACCAGCACCACGGCGCGCCGGTCTCGCGGGTCGGCGGTGCGCTCGACGAGCCCGCGCTCGGCCAGGCCGTCGGCGACCTCCGTCGCCGAGCGGGGGGCGATGCGCAGCGCGTCGGCGAGCTCGGAGAGCCGGACGCCGTCCCGCGAGCAGACGACGCGCAGCGCGCGGGCCTGGTGCGGGGACAGGTCCCAGGGCGCCAGCGTGGCGGTGAACCGGCGGCGCAGCGTGCGCGCGACCCGCATGAGCAGGTCGCCCAGGGTCGCCGTCCCGCCGTCGCGCATGCCGGAAACAGTACCGGGGGGGTGTGCGGTTACCACACCATGAGGTAACCTCAGCAACCTTCGAGAGAGGGGTGGTCGCCATCGACGACACCTTCCAGTCCGGCCGGGGAGGCGGGCGCCCCGGCGGGCGGCCCGACCCGGCCGACCGCGCGCAGCTGGAGCGCTCGCCCGTCCGGTGGTCCCGGGTGGCCGGGCTGTTCCGCCCGTACCGCGCGCAACTCGCCACCGTGGTCGCGCTCATCGTGGCCAGCTCCGCCATCGCGCTGGCCACTCCGTTCCTCATCCGGCTGGTCATCGACGAGGCCATCCCCGAGCAGGACGTCCCGCTGCTGGTCTGGGCGGTCGTCGGCATGATCGGCGTCGCGGCGGTGACCGCCGTCCTCGGCGTGCTGCAGACCTGGCTGTCCACCACCGTCGGCCAGCACGTCATGCACGGCCTGCGGACATCGGTCTTCACCCACCTGCAGCGCCAGTCGCTGGGCTTCTTCACCCGCACCAAGGGCGGCGAGGTCCAGTCGCGGCTGACCAACGACATCGGTGGCATGCAGTCGGTGGTCACCTCCACCGCCACGTCCTTCGCCGCCAATGCCACCACGGTCGTCGGTACGGCGATCGCGATGGTCGCGCTGAGCTGGCGGCTGTCGTTGCTGTCGCTGATCGTGCTGCCGCCGGCGATCTGGCTCACCCGCAAGGTCGCCCGGATGCGCCGCACCATCACGGCGCAGCGGCAGCGCCACCTCGCCGACCTGCACTCCCAGGTGGAGGAGGGGCTCAGCGTCAGCGGCGTGCTGCTGGGCAAGACCCTCGGCGCCGGGCCCGCGCAGTCGGCCCGGTTCGCCACCACCTCCGACGACCTGGTCGCCCTGGAGGTCCGCTCCCAGCTGGCCGGCCGGTGGCGGATGGCCACGATGAGCATCGTCTTCGCCGGCATCCCGGCGCTGATCTACCTGGCCGCGGGCCTGCCTGCGACGTCCGGGGGGATGACGATCGGCACGCTGGTCGCCTTCACCACGCTGCAGGGCGCGCTCTTCCGGCCGTTGATGGGCCTGCTCGACATCGGCGTCTCGCTGACCGCCTCGATGGCGCTGTTCAGCCGGGTGTTCGAGTACCTGGACCTGCCGGTCGACATCGACGACCCGGCGCACCCGGTGCCGCTGGGCGACGTCCGCGGCGAGGTGCGGTTCGAGCACGTCGGCTTCCGCTACGCCGACGGGCACCGCGACGCGCTGACCGACGTCGACCTGGCCGTGCCGGCCGGCGCGACGCTGGCGCTGGTGGGGGAGACCGGGTCGGGCAAGAGCACGCTGGCCTCCCTGGTCGCGCGGCTCAACGACCCGACCACCGGCCGGGTGACCATCGACGGCATCGACGTCCGCGACGTGACGCTGGCCGACCTGGCCCGCACCGTCGGCGTCGTCGCCCAGGAGACCTACCTGCTGCACGGCACGGTGGCCGAGAACCTGCGGCACGCCAAGCCCGACGCCACCGACGCCGAGCTGGTCGACGCCGCCCGGCGGGCCCAGGTGCACGAGGTCATCGCCGCGCTGCCGGCCGGCTACGACACCGTGGTCGGCGCCCGCGGGCACCGGTTCTCCGGCGGGGAGAAGCAGCGCCTGGCGATCGCCCGCACGCTCCTGCGCGACCCGCGGGTGCTGGTGCTCGACGAGGCGACCAGCGCGCTGGACAACGCCACCGAACGCGCGGTGCAGACGGCGCTGGACGAGGTCAGCCACGGACGCACGACCATCACCATCGCGCACCGGCTCTCCACCGTGCGGGACGCCGACCTGATCGCGGTGCTCGCGCAGGGCCGGGTGGTCGAGCAGGGCACCCACGAGGAGCTGCTCGCCCGCGGCGGTCGCTATGCCGCGCTGACCGGCGCCGCCGAGCGGGAGGCCGTGCTGGCCTCCTGAGCCCCGGCCGGCTCAGCGACCGGGTTCCCGCGGGGACCGGGTCACCGCGAGCACGCTGCCGGCCGCCCCGATCACCAGCACGGCCAGGCCCACGCTGACCCAGCCGAAGGTGTCCCAGTAGACGTCCTCGAGCTGGATGAGCAGCGCGGCCTCGTCCACGATCAGGGCCAGCGCGACGCCGTAGAGCAGCCCGAGCCCCGCCCGGACCCGGTTCGACCGGTCCCCGATCGCCGCACCGCCGACGACGGCCAGCAGCAGGATGCCCCAGAGGTAGTGGTGCAGGTGGGTGCCGCCGACCTCGACGTCCCCCAGCCCCGCCACGTCGACGCGGATCAGCCAGGTGAGCAGCCGCAGTGCCGCGAACGTGACGGTGAACCCCCACCAGGCCAGCACGTAGCCACGGCGGGTGGCGGCCACCTCGCGCAGCCGGTGCGGACGGCGGTCGGTGCGCTCGGCGTTCACGTCAGCACCATGCCCGACGTCCCGCCGAGCGCGTCGAGCGGCCCCGCTCAGCCCCGGGCGCCACCGTGTGCGGCCTTGGAGACCGCGTCCCACTCGCGCCACTCGGCGAGCCGGGACTCGTAGTCCGCGGTCGCGATGGCCAGCGGTGCCTCGCCGAAGAAGATCCGCAGCGGCGGGTCCTCCGCGTCGACGAGGGCCAGGACGGCGGCCCGGGTGGCGGTCGGGTCGCCCGGCGTGCCGCCCAGGCGCTGGCGGCGCTGCTCGGCGGCCTTCTCGCGGAACTGGTCGTAGGCCGGGTTCGGGGTGGCGTGCTTCGCCGAGGCGCCGCCCCAGTCGGTGGAGTAGCCGCCGGGCTCGATGAGGGTGACCTTGATGCCGAAGTCGGCGACCTCCGCGGCCAGTGACTGGGTCATCGCCTCCAGCGCCCACTTCGAGGCGTTGTAGATGCCGATGTTCGGGAACGCCGAGATCCCGCCGATGCTCGACACCTGCAGGACGTGCCCCGAGCCCTGCGCACGCAGGAACGGCAGGGCGGCCTGGGTCACCCACAGCGCGCCGAAGACGTTGGTCTCGAACTGCGCGCGGGCCTCGGCCTCGGAGATCTCCTCGATCATCCCGAACTGGCCGTAGCCGGCGTTGTTGACCACGACGTCCAGGGAGCCGAAGTGGTCGTGGGCCCGCCGGACGGCGGCGAACGCGGCGTCCCGGTCGTCGACGTCGAGCCGGATCGGCAGCACCCGGTCGCCGTACTGCTGCACCAGGTCCTCCAGCGATGCGGTGTCGCGCGCGGTCGCGGCCACCCGGTCGCCGCGTTCGAGGGCCGCGATCGACCACTCCTTGCCGAAACCGCGCGATGCGCCGGTGATGAACCAGGTCCGGGCCAATGGGAACTCCTCGTGACGGTGGGGATCTGGCAGGCCTCAGCGCCGGGTCGGGCCGCGGTGTTCCGGGTGCGGCGCGTCGGGCGGCTGCGGCGGCGCTGACGGCGGAGTGAGCCTCGCCGCAGTCGAGCCCGGGCCGGAATGGTCGTCGTGCGCAACCACCTTGTGCACGGCATGGACCTGTTCTCCCCCGTGACGCTCGGTGACCTCGAGCTCGCCAACCGCGTCGTGATGGCCCCGCTGACCCGTATGCGCGCCGGTGCCTCCGGCGTCCCGAACGACCTGCTCGTCGAGCACTACGCCCAGCGCGCCTCGATCGGCCTGATCATCACCGAGGGCACCTACCCGCGGTTCGAGTCGCAGGCCTTCGTCGGCCAGCCCGGCATCGTCACCGACGAGCAGGCCGCCGGCTGGGCGCGCGTCGCGGAGGCGGTGCACGCCCGCGGCGGGCGGATCGTCCTGCAGCTCATGCACGGTGGCCGGGTCACCCACCCCGACGTGAACGGCGGGCGCCGGGTCGAGGCGCCCAGCGCGATCGCGATCAACGGCGCGGGTCACACCGAGAAGGGCAAGCAGCCCTACCCGGTGCCGCACGCCCTCACCACCGAGGAGGGCGCGCAGGTCCGCGACGACTTCGTCGCCGCCGCCCGGCGCGCGATCGACGCCGGCCTGGACGGCGTGGAGGTGCACGGCGCCAACGGCTACCTGCTGCACGAGTTCCTCTCGCCGGCGTCCAACCAGCGCGACGACGTCTACGGCGGCACACCGGAGAACCGCGCCCGCTTCGTCGTCGAGGTGGTCACCGCCGTCGCCGAGGCGGTCGGTGCGGGCAGGGTCGGCCTGCGGATCTCCCCGGAGCACAACATCCAGGACGCGCTGGAGACCGACCGGGGCGACGTCCTGGCCACCTACGGCACCCTGGTCGACCAGCTGGCGCCGCTGGGCCTGGCCTACCTGTCGATCCTGCACGCCGAGCCGGCCGGTGACCTGGTCCAGGAGCTGCGCCGCCGCTTCGGCGGCCCGCTGGTCGCCAACAGCGGCTTCGGCACCGTGACCACCCGCGCCGAGGCGGTCGCCCTGATCGAGGCGGCGCACGCCGAGGCCGTCGCCGTCGGCCGGGCCGCGATCGCCAACCCCGACCTGGTCGAGCGCTGGCAGGGCGAGCACCCGGAGAACGAGCCGAACGCGGCGCTGTTCTACGCGGCCGGCGCCGAGGGCTACACCGACTACCCGACCCTGGTGGCGTCCCAGAGCTGATCCCCACCGTCGTGCGCCGGGCGTGCGTTCCCCGCCCGGGGACCGACGACCGGCGCACGACGGCGACCGGGGGCCCACCGCGGGGCGGTCGGGACCTGACAGGCTGTCGGTCGTCCGTTCCCGGTGATCGAGAGAGGCAGTCGCGATGGCGCGCACCCCCTACTTCCGCATGAGCCGGCGCACCGACCTCGTGCTGACCGGCGCGGGGTTCGCGGTGGCCGGCGTCGCGCTGCTCGCCTGGGTGGCCGCCGAGGAGGCGCTGAGCGCACCGCGGTCGATCGGCGCGCTGCTGCTGGTCCTCGCCGGGGCACTGCTCGTCGTGTCCGGGGTGCGGGGATCGGACGGGACGGCGGCGCCCGCGTTCCGCGACCGGACGACGTTCGGCCTGCTCCTGCTGCTGATGAGCGCCGAGCTGGCGCTGTGGAGCGTGGGCGTGCCCGACCGCGCTGGCCGGTTGGGCGCCGCCACCGGGTTCCTCGTGGTGGGGGCGGTGTTGGTGATCCGCGGCGTCCGGTCCCGGCGGTCCACCGACTGACCGGCGTCGACAGGGACGTCGGCCGCGGCGGGCCGGCCGAACAGCATGCCCCGGCCGCTCCTCCCGCTCACGCACGGTGGCGGGCGACGGTCACGGACCAACCGTCCAGTTCCGGTGACCACTCCGCAGGAGTCGCGGGTCAGGGCTCCAGCAGGCCGGCCTCGTGGGCGAGGATCGCCGCCTGGGTGCGGTTGGCCAGGTCGAGCTTGGTGAGCAACCGGGAGACGTAGGTCTTCACCGTCGCCTCGCTGACGAACAGCCGCCCGGCGACCTCGGCGTTGGAGTCGCCCCTGCCCAGCAGCGCCAGCACCTCCCGCTCCCGGTCGGTCAGCGCCGCCACCCGGCGCAGCGCCTCGGCCCGTCGGGGCGCGGTCCGGCGGTGCACGTAGGAGTCGATGAGCGTCGCGGTCACGGCCGGGGAGAGCGTCGCCGTCCCGTCGGCGACCGCGCGCACCGCGGCCGCGATCTCCCGGGGCGGGGTGTCCTTGAGCAGGAAGCCGGCCGCGCCGGCGGCGAGCGCGGCGTACACGTACTCGTCCTGGTGGAAGGTGGTGAGCACGGCGACCTGCGGCGGCTGGGGCAGGGCCAGGATCTGCTCGGTCGCCGCGAGCCCGTCCAGCACCGGCATCCGGATGTCGATCAGGACCACGTCCGGCCGCAGCTCCCGGGCCGCCCGCACCCCTGCGGCGCCGTCGCCGGCCTCGCCGACGACCTCGAAGCCGCCCGAGGACTCCAGCACGGTGCGCAGGCCGAAGCGCACCAGCTCCTCGTCGTCCACGAGCAGCACCCGGACGTCGGGCCCGGTCACGCCGGCAGCTCCGCGTCGATGCAGAAGCCGCCGTCCAGCCGGGGCTCGGCCGTGAGCCGGCCGCCGAGGGTGCGCACCCGCTCACCCAACCCCACCAGGCCGTACCCGTCACCGTCCACCGGCTGCGGTGGGCGGGTCGGTGCGCCGTTGACCACCCGCAGCCGCAGTTGCTCCGGCCCGCGCTCGACGGTCAGCTGCACCCGCGCGCCGGGGGCGTGCTTGCCGGCGTTGGTCAGCGCCTCCTGCGCGATCCGGTAGGCGGCCCGGCCCACAGCCGGATCGACGGCCGGCTCGGGCGCGGGGTCGGCCGGGCTGGTGAGGGCCACGTCCATCCCCGCCTCCCGCGCTTGGTCGACCAGCCGGGGGAGGTCCTCCAGGCCGGGCTGCGGGCCCAGCGGCGCCTCGTCGTCGACGTCCCCGGCGCGGAGCACGCCGACCATCTGGCGCAGCTCGGCCAGTGCCCGCCGTCCGGCGCTCTGCACCTGCCCGGCCAGCTGCTCGACCCGCTCCGCGTCGCGCGCGGCGAGCTCGATCGCGCCGGCCTGCAGCACCATCAGGCTCACCCGGTGCCCGACGGCGTCGTGCATCTCCCGGGCGATCCTGGTCCGCTCGGACAGGACGGCGTCGCGGGCGGCCAGCTCCCGCTCGGCCTCGGCCCGCTCGGCGCGCTCCTGCAGCACGCGCAGCAGCTGCTCCCGGGTGCGCTGCCAGATCCCCAGCGCGGCGGGGAGGGCGACGATCACCCCGGTGACGGCGACGACGATCGTCCAGCCGCCGACGGTGATGGGGTCCGCGGCCACGGCGATCGCGACGGCCCCGGCGAACCCGGCGCCGCCGCGCACCCACCAGGAGCCGCTGTAGCGGCCGACGGCGTAGCTGGCGACCAGCCACGGCGCGGTGGGGGACAAGCCGAGCGCGGTCGAGACGACGCAGACCGCGAAGGGGACCGCCGGCCGGCTCCGGCGGAAGAGGAGCAGGGTGAGCGCCATCAGCCCGGTGGCGACCGCGGCGGCGACCAGGCCCAGCTCCGGGGGCGCGATCGTGCCGAAGTCGCTCGCGGTGAGCACCACGGCCAGCCCGGCGAGCAGCGCCTCCAGGCCGATGCCGCGCGCGTCCAGGCCCGGCCAGATGCGCTCGCGGACCCTCATGCGCCGGAGCGTAGGTCCCGGCCGGTGGGCGGCGGGTCGCCCGCGCGGCGACCGGTGATGTCCTCTTTCGGATGACCGGGACGCGACGTCCGGCCAGCCGGGTCGCTGCCTCCGGCCGACGCGCCGACCAGGGGATTCGCCGGAGATTGGGAGCACACACCGATCCCCGGAGGCACCCATGATCTCGGTCAGCGGACTGACCAAGCGCTACGGCGGGCGCACCGTCGTCGACGACGTCACCTTCACCCTCGAGCCCGGCACGGTGACCGGCTTCCTCGGCCCGAACGGCGCCGGCAAGACCACCACGATGCGGATGACGACCGGGCTGATCCCGGCCACCGCGGGCACGGCGACGATCGACGGCCGGCGCTACGCCGACCTGGCCAACCCGGGCGCCGTCGTCGGCATCCTGCTCGACGCCTCCGCCGTGCACCCCGGCCGCACCGGCCGGGCGCACCTGCGGCTGCTCGCCACCGCCGTCGGCGTCGACTCCCGGCGGGTCGACGAGGTGCTGGAGCTGGTCGGGCTCGCCGACGCCGCGCGGCGACGGGTGGGCGGGTACTCCCTGGGGATGCGGCAGCGGCTCGGCATCGCTGCAGCGCTGCTCACCGCTCCGCCGGTGCTGGTGTTCGACGAGCCGGCCAACGGGCTGGACCCGGACGGCATCCGCTGGCTGCGTGGCCTGCTGCGCGGCCACGCGGCGCGCGGCGGCACCGTGCTGCTCTCCTCGCACCTGCTCAGCGAGGTCGAGCACACCGTCGACCGGCTGCTGGTCATCGGCGGCGGGCGGATCGTCGCCGACGGCCCGGTCGGCTCGCTGCTGGGCGACAGCGGCACCGCGGTGCGGTCGGTCGACCCCCGGGCGCTGGGCGACGCGCTGCGGGCCCGGGAGTTCCACGTGGAACGCCAGGACGACGGCGTGCTGGTCGTGACCGGCGCCGACCCGGCCACCGTCGGCGCCGTCGCTGCCGAGGCCGGGGTCGCGCTGATCGAGCTGCACCCGGTGCAGCGCGGCCTCGAGGACCTGTTCTTCCAGCTCACGGACGACGCCGGAGCTGCCCCCACCCCCACTGAGCGCTGAGGAGACCGGACATGAGCACGACCCTCGACACCGCCGCCCCGGTGCGGCCCACCGTCCGCCCGACCCGCGCCTCGCTGCCGACCCTCGTCGGCCTGGAGCTGCGCAAGACCCTGACCACCCGCTCGGGCCGGATGCTCGCCCTCGCCGCCGTGCTGGCCGGGCCGGCGGGAATGGCCCTGCTGGAGGCGACCGACGACGGCTATCCCGACGTGACCGGCCCGTTCGCGGTGGTGGGCATCATGGCCGGCCTGCTGCTGCTCGCCCTGGGGGTGCTCAGCACCGCCGGGGAGTGGACGCACCGGACCGCGGAGACCACCTACCTGCTGGTGCCGCAGCGCGGACGCGTGCTCGCGGCCAAGACGCTGGCGCTGGCGCTGCTCGGTGTCGCCCTCTCGGCGGTGTCGGTGGGGGCGTCGTGGCTGGTCCTCGCCGGGCTGGCCGATCCCGCCGTCTCCTGGGACGGCGCCGTCCAGGCGGCGCTGACCGCGGTGGGCGCCGGGGCGGCGTTCGCGCTGATCGGCCTGGGCGTCGGCGCGGCGACGGCGAACGCCCCGGCGGCGCTGACCGGCCTCTACCTGGCGATCCTCGGCCTGATGCAGGTCGTCCGCGCCTGGGACCGGCAGGTCGCCGACGCCGTCGACCCCGCACAGGCGGTGCTGCGGTTCGCCCGCGGCGATGCCGAGGTGGCCTCGCTGCTGACGATGGGCGGCTGGGTCGTCGCCTCGCTGGTCGCGGGCTGGGCGCTCAGCAGGCGGCGGCCGGTGCAGTGACCCCGCACCGGCCGCGGCCGGGAGTCGGCACCGCCTGCTCCCGGCCGTCGCCGTGTGCCCGCGCGCTCACCGGGGGAGCGCGCGCTCGATCCGCTTCTCGAGCTGCCGCTTCCGCCGGTGCAGCTTCCACCAGCTCCACGTGCCGGACACCTGGGCCCGGCCGAGCTCGTGGGCGCTCGGCAACCCGTCGGCCGCGAGCGCCGCGTCGATCTCGGCCGGCTCCCTCGATCTGCGCTCGTCCACCACCGTGCGGGCGGCCCGGATGCGGTCCGAGGCCAGCGGATGAGCGGCGATGCGCGCCGTCACCTCCACGAGCTCGGCCCGCAGGGCACCCACGTCCTCCCGTCGGCCCAACACCTGTCCGCCCCCCTCGTACCGCCCACCTGCGGGTCGTGTGACGACATCGTGCCCTCTCCGGGGGGCGCGTGACCTGCGGAGCGGGCCTGGCTCGCCGGGCGGTTGCGGGACCGGGCCGCGGCGGGCTGAGCCGCTCAGGCGGCCGCGGGAACCGGGCGCGGCCGGGACGGCGCGGCCGGTCGGCGCCGCAGCGCCCACTCGACCACCGCCAGGTTGACCACCCAGCCGGCCAGCATCGCCGCCACCCGGCCGCCACCGGCGGGTTCGCCGCCCAGCAGTGCCCAGGGCAGGTGGGTCAGCACCTGGGTACCGGCGCCGAGACCGATCGCGTAGCCACGGGCCATCCAGGCACGGTGGTGCATGATGTCGCGCCGCTGGATGGCCACGAACCCGAGCACGATGCAGCCGGCCATCGCTCCGCCGAAGAACAGCCGGATCGGGGTCAGCAGCACGTCGTCCGCCGGCGGTCGCGCGTAGAACAGCGTCATCCACACGCCGGAGAGCGCTGCGACGAGCCCGGCGGGGATCAGCACGCGACCGGCGAGCCGGTGCCAGCCGGGCCGGCGCCGGCGGATGCGCGGGACGAACTGGAACGCCCCCAGCAGGGAGTACACCGTCGCGCTGACGATGTGCACGACCACGGGTGCCGGGGCGGCGACGAACCGGGCGTTGGCCGCGGTCACCTCCGGGTCGCCGGCGAGCTCGCCGATCCGGACCGCACCGGCGAGCACCGGGACGAGGCTGAGCAGGAGGAGACCTGCCAGGACCCACCACTGGCGCCTGCTCGCGCTGCTGGAACCCACGACGAACCCCTCTCGCCTCGTTGGTGTACGGCGTACACCCGACGCGGAGGACGCTAGGTGTACGTCGTACACCTGTCAACGGGGTAGGTTGCCCGGGTGGCTCCGACGGGGCGGCGGACGCCGCTGAGCACCGACCGGGTGCTGCGCGCCGCGGTCGACCTCGCCGACGCCGAGGGGGTCGAGGCGGTGAGCATGCGGCGGCTGGCTCAGGACCTCGGCGTCGTCCCGATGGCGCTCTACAAGCACGTCGCGGGCAAGGACCAGTTGCTCGACGGCATGGTCGACGTCGTCGTCGGCGAGTTCGAGCCGGCCGACCCGGCGCTGGACTGGCAGGCCGCGGTGCGGGCCCGGGTGCTCTCGGCGCGGCGGGCGGTGCTGCGGCACCCGTGGGCGCGGCAGGCGATCGAGTCGCGGACCCACCGGACGCCGGCGGTGCTCGGGTACATGGACTCCCTCGCCGGCACCTTCCGGCGCGGGGGGTTCTCCGCCGACCTCACTCACCACGTGATGCACGCGCTGGGCAACCGGATCTGGGGGTTCAGCCCCGAGCTGTTCGACGAGCCGCCGGCTCCGGACCCCACGCCCCCGACGCCCGAGGAGCAGCAGGCGCTGGCGGCGGAGTTCGCCGAGAAGTACCCGCACATCCTGGAGATCGCGGTGGCGGCGACCGCCGGTGACCTGTCCGGCGTCGGCGCGGGGTGCGACGAGCAGTTCGAGTTCGAGTTCGCCCTCGACCTGCTGCTCGACGGCTTCGACCGACTCCGCGCGCAGGGGTGGACCTCCGTCCGCGGCTGATCTCAGGGGGGGCGTGTCACCTCGTCGTCCGGCGCCGGGCGGTGCCAGCCCTGCGCGACCGAGGCGCCGGCGCGGTCGGGGTTGTCGCCGCAGGCGGTGAAGAGCGCGCCGAGCAGGAACGGGCCGTGGTCGAGGATCTCGCGGGGCAGCGGGCCGGTGGCGACGAGGGAGACCAGCCCGTGGCCGATGCTCCAGCTCTGGATCGCCAGGTCCAGCGGGACGACGTCGGCCCGGAAGCGCCCGGCGTCCCGGCCCCGGCGGGCGGCCTGCACCAGGTGCTCGAGGGTCGCGTCGGCGGCGGGGAGGTCCTCCAGGTCGACGCTCGCGTCGAACATCACCCGGTACAGGTCGGGGTGGGTGAGTGCGTGGTCCAGGTACGCCACGGACAGGGCGGTCAGGTCGCGCACCGGATCGGCCGTCGTGGCGACCGTTGCGAACCGGGCCCCCAGCCGGGTGAAGCCCTCCTGCCGCAGGGCCTGCCACAGGCCGTCCATCCCGTCGAAGTGCGTGTAGACGGCCATCGTCGAGACCCCGGTGCCGGCGACCAGCGAGCGCAGCGTGATCGGCTCGCGCGCCCGCAGCATGGCGGCCGCCCGCTCGATGAGCAGGGTGCGGACCGCCGGGTCCTTCGGGCGGGCCACGAGCTGGACAGTACATTCCATAACGCTGCTATGTTGACCCCGCGCCCGGAGTCGCCGGGCCCTTCGGACGAGGAGTCAGCATGGCGATCACCCTGGTCAACCCGGCCGGTCTGCCGGCGCCCGACGTCTACCACCAGGTCTCGGTGGCGACCGGGTCGAGGCAGGTGTTCGTCGCCGGCCAGGTCGCCGTCGACGCGTCGGGGGAGAAGGTGGGCGTGGGCGACTTCGCGGCCCAGGTCGCGCAGGCCTACCGCAACGCCGGCACCGCGCTGGCCGAGGTCGGCGCAACCTTCGCCGACGTCGCGAAGATGACCGTCTACGTCGTCGACTGGACGCTGGACAAGATGCCCGCCTTCCTCGACGGGGTGGCCCGGGCCTCGGCCGAGCTGGGCGTGACCCCGGCCGCGCCTGCGTCGCTGATCGGCGTCTCGGTGCTCTTCGACCCCGACTTCCTGGTCGAGGTGGAGGTCACCGCCGTCCTGGACTGATCGCGGCCGGGCCCGCGACGACGCGTCCCCGGTCGAGGGCGAGGACCGCGTCGGCGTGCGCGACGGCGGCGTCCTCGTGGGTGGCGTGCAGCACCGCGGCACCTCGCTCCGCCTCGGTGCGCAGCGCGTCCAGGAGGGCCTCCTGCGTCCCCGCGTCGACCCCGGCGGTCGGCTCGTCGACGAGCAGGACGTCGGCGCGGGCCACCAGTCCCTGGGCCACCAGTGCCCGTTGTCGCTGCCCGCCGGAGACGGCCGACAGCGGGCGGTCCAGCAGCGGGGTGAGGCCCAGCCGGTCGGCGCAGTCGGCAACCAGGTCCCGGTCGGACCGGCGCAGCCGCCGCCACGGCCCCCGGTCCCGCCAGCGCCCGATGGCGAGCGTGTCGGCGACGGTCAGCGGCAGGTGGGGGCTGACCGCGCTGTGCTGGGGCACGTACGCCATGGTCAGCCCGCGCGGCCGCTCGACCCGGCCGGCCGTCGATGGCAGCACGCCGGCGAGCACGTCGAGCAGCGTCGACTTCCCCGCGCCGTTCGGGCCGTCCGCGGGATGGCGTTCCTGGGGGAGGCGCTCGCACACGGCATGCTGCCGGGGGTCGCGGTGGCCGTGCTCGCCGGCTGGCCGCCGCTGGTCGGCGCGGCCGTGAGCGCCGGGGTGATGAGCGTCGGGGTCGGCGCGGTGTCCCGGCGGGCCGGCCTGTCCCACGACACGTCGATCGGGCTGCTGTTCGTCGGCATGCTCTCGCTCGGCGTCGCCATCGTGTCCCGCTCCCGGTCGTTCGCCACCGACGTCACGGCGATCCTCTTCGGTGACGTCCTGGCGATCCGCCCGGCCGAGGTGGTGCTGCTCTCCGTCGCGCTGGTCGTCCTGATCGGCGCCACGGCGCTGCTGCACCGACCGTTCGTCGCGCTCTCCTTCGACCCGCGCGCGGCGGCCACCCTCGGGCTGCGCCCCCGCGCGGCGCACGTCGCCATGGTGCTGCTGGTGACCGCCGCCGTCGTCACCAGCTACCAGGCGCTGGGCACCCTGCTGGTCGTCGCGCTGCTCCTCGCCCCGGCCGCCGCGGCCAGCCAGTGGACCGACCGGCTGCCCTCGACCATGGCCCTGGGGGCGCTGTTCGGCGCCGCGGCCGTGCTCGCCGGCCTGCTCCTGTCCTGGCACGCCGGCACCGCCGGCGGCGCCTCGATCGCCTTCTCCGCGGTCGTGCTGGTGGCCATGTCGGTCACCGCGCGCGCCGTCGTCCCCCGCTGACCCCCGACCTCTGGAGCAGCCGTGTCCCGTCCGCCCCGCCCCGCCCTGAGTGCCCTGACCGGTGTGCTGCTGCTCGCCGGCTGCGCCTCGGGTGCCTCAGACGCCGCCGGGCCCACCGACGCTGCGGCCGCCTCCTCCACCGGCGGGCACGGCTACGTGGCCGGCGCCGCCGAGCTGACCGAGCCGCAGCTGCAGCTGGCCTACCTCGACGACGCCGGCTCGGTGCACGCCATCGACCTGCTCACCGAGGAGTCGGCCGAGCTGGGTGCGGTCGGCGACGTGGCCGAGGTCGCCACCGACGGCCGGTTCCTGTTCGCGACGTCCGAGCCCGAGGGCGAGCTCACCGTCGTCGACACCGGGACCTGGACCGTCGACCACGGCGACCACGTGCACTACCACCGGGCGCCGGCCCGGGTGGTCGGCACCCTCGACTGGTCCGGCCGCGTCCGGGTCGCCTCCTCGGAGACGCTGACCGCGCTGTTCTCCCCGGACACCGGGGCCGGGATCGTGCTCGACCGCACGGCGCTGGGCGACGGGGAGCTGACCGAGGTCGGGCAGGTGGAGGCCGAGCCGCACGACGGCGCCTTGGTGCCGCTGGGCAACCGGCTGGTCGCGACCACGGTCGGGTCCGTCGGCGGCCTGGCCGCGGACGGCGAGCCGCTGTCGAGTGGCAGGACCCGCACCCGGCGCTGAAGGTCGTCGACGGCATCGCCTACGTCACCGAGCCGGCCGCGAACGCGGTGCACGCGGTCGACCTGGCCACCGGCGAGGTGCTGGCCACCGGCGAGCTCGACGTCACCCCGAACGAGATCGCCGTCGTCACCGGCTGACGTCGCTCCCTGCCCGATCGGGCCGGGCCGGCCTCGCGCCGGCCCGGCCGGCAGTCCTCACATGGTGTTGACGATGAGCCCGATGTGGGTGAAGAAGTTCAACGCGCCGAAGAGGAAGAAGGCGGCTCCGGACACCGCCCAGCAGATCCCGGCGATCCAGGCGACGAGGTTGAGCCGACGTGCGCGCAGGACCAGCGGCAGCAGGACCGCCCCGATGCCGACCAGGACGAACAGCATCGAGATGAACGTCGCCTCCAGCATGGGCTGGTCGGCGAAGTTGCCGGAGATGGGCTCCTCGGGAGGGGCCGCGAAGAGCGTGTACCGCCAGCCGGCGGCGGCGATCCCGAAGCAGCCCAGGCCCATGCCGACGGCGAAGAGGGAGAAGGGCAGGAACGTCCTCGCCAGGGAAGCGAGCGGATCCGCCTCCGCGGCCAGGCTGGCGCTGCGCTTCCACAGGTAGAAGGACGTCGCCAGGAGCATCACGCCGAAGGCGAGCGACGTCTCACCGAAGACGATGTTGTCGAAGGGGAAGTCGGGTGCCAGTGGCCAGGTGAGGGTCATGTGCAGGCCGGTCGGCGTGAGGATCAGGCCGAGGACCCCGAAGGCCAGTGCCCATCCCTCGAACGCCACCGTGCGACGCGTCACCAGCAGGTAGCCGAGAGCCACCAGCAGGAGGAGCCCGGCGCCACCGGCCACGGACATCACGGTGTTGTAGGTGGGCAGGTTCTCCCAGTCGATCGTCAGCCCCTGCTCTTCAGCTGCCAGCACGTTCACCATGTCAGTTTTCACCAGCCCACCCCGTCATCAACGACCACTTGTGTCAACCCCCGGGGGCACCCGTCGGGGGTGCGGTGGGGAGGCGGAGCCGGACGGCGGGGCCTGCGCCGAGGCGGCTGTCGGCGGCGACCGGCCGGCCGTGCCCCACCACCGACGCCAGGAAGCGGCTGCGGGGGCCTCGCGCAAGGCTGCCTGGGGGGCGAAGTGGCAGGGGCAGCGCGGCCGCGACAAGGAGCAGGGCTGCACCCCGCCGTGGACGGCGCAGGCCTGCGACCAGGTCAGCAGCCGGGCCGGCCTGTCGCGTGTCAGCGGCGCCGGGCGGCCGGGGCCAGAGCGGGCGTCGTCCACATGTTGTCGCCGACGTTGACGGTGTGTCCGGGCGGGACGATCGCGTCGATGCGGTCGAGCACGTCGTCGGACAGCTCGACGCCGTCGGCGGCCAGGTAGGACTCCAGGTGCTCCATCGTCCGCGGGCCGACGATCGCCGAGGTCACCGCCGGGTGCCGGACGACGAAGGCGATCGCCAGCTGCACCAGCGTCAGCCCGCTCTCGTCGGCGAGCGCGCCCAGGGCGTCGGCGGCGTCGAGCTTGGCGGCGTTCGCCGGGTTCGCGGCGTCGTAGACGCCGGGGAACCGCTGGGCGCGGCCGACCGAGCCCGGGCCGCTGACCTCTGCGCCCTTGCGGTACTTGCCGGACAGCCAGCCGCCGGCCAGCGGGCTGTAGCTGAGCACGCCCATCCCGTACCGCTGGGCGGTGGGCAGGACGTCGGCCTCCACGGCGCGGGTCAGCATCGAGTACGGCGGCTGCTCGGTGCGGAACCGCTCCCGGCCGCGGCGCTCGGCGGTCCACTGCGCCTCGACGATCTCCGACGCCGGCACCGTCGAGGCGCCGAAGGCCCGGATCTTGCCGGCGTGCACCAGGTCGGACAGCGCGCCCAGGGCCTCGTCGACGTCGGTGGCCGGGTCGAGGCGGTGCACCTGGTAGAGGTCGATCCAGTCGGTGCCCAGCCGGCGCAGCGAGTTCTCCACGGCCTGGGTGATCCAGCGGCGCGACATGCCGCGCTGGTTGGGGTCCTGCCCGAACGGCAGGCCGACCTTGGTGGCCAGCACGACGTCGTCGCGACGTCCGCCGGCCAGGGCCTTGCCGACGACCTCCTCGGACTCGCCGCCGGAGTAGACGTCGGCGGTGTCGATGAAGGTGATGCCGGCGTCGAGGGCGCGGTGGACGATCCGCATCCCCTCGTCGTGGTCGGGGTTGCCGGCGGCGCCGAACATCATGGCGCCGAGGCAGAGCTGGCTGACGGACATGCCGGTGCGGCCGAGGGGTCGCTGTTCCACGGTGTGCTCCTCGTCGTGGCTAGGCTGTGCCGGAAGCGGACAGCCTGTCCGTTCACCGTAGTGGACACCCTGTCCGGTTAGGAAGCCATGCCGCCCAGACGAGCCGACGCCGAGCGCAACCGGGAGCGCATCCTCGCCGCCGCCCGGGAGGGGTTCGCCGAGCCGGGTGCGCCGATGTCGATGGCGGAGATCGCCCGCCGCGCCGGCGTGGGGATGGCGACGCTCTACCGGAACTTCCCGGGGCGACGGGAGCTGCTGGAGGCGCTCTACACCGACCAGGTGGACGCCGTGTGCGCGGCGGCGTCCGCGCAGGCCGGTTCTCCGGGCGACGCGCTGATCGCCTGGGTGCACCGGTTCGCCGCGTTCATCGCCAGCAAGCACGCGATCGCCGCCGAGCTGCTGGCCCAGGCCGACGGCCCCGGCCCGGTGCTCGACCGCAGCCGCGAGCGGGTGCTCACCGCCGGCCGGCCGCTGCTCGCCGCCGCCCAGGACGCCGGCGAGATCCGCGGTGACCTGGCGTTGGAGCAGGTGCTCGACATGGTCATCGCGGTGAGCGCCATCCACGGCGACCCCGGCTACTCCAGGCCGATCCTGGCCACGGCGCTGGACGGCCTGCGCGTCACCAGCGCGCGGTGACGAACCGGCCATCACGCCGGGGGGCGGCTGACCTGGTCCACCGAGGACTCCTCCGCGCCCGTGGCCAGGTCCTGGTGGCCGATGACCGCCAGCAGCTCCAGCTGGCCGACGGCCGCGCTGCCCGGTGGGGCGGTGAAGAACAGCAGCCGCTGCCGGCCGTCCTCGCTGAACAGCCGCTGGCAGTCCAGCTCCAGCACCCCGAGCGCCGGGTGCACGATCCGCTTGCGCACCGACCGGCGGACGGCGACGTCCCCGGAGTCCCAGAGCGCGGCGAACTCCGCGCTGGCCGCATGCAACCGGGCGACGAGCTCCGCTGCCTGCGCGTCCTGCCCGCGGCGGGCGACGGTGGCCCGCAGGTCGGCGGTGAACTCCCGGGAGTGCCGAGGGTGGTCCTCGACCGGGTAGATGCTGCGGCTGGCCGGGTCGGTGAACCAGCGGTACACGAAGCTCGCCTCGAGCCCGGCGGTCGGCCCGGGGTCGCCGAGCAGTGCCGCCCCCAGCCGGTTCTGGGCGAGCGTCTCGTCCAGGTCGCTGATGATCCGCGCCGGCGTGCGGTCCAGCCGGTCCAGCAGCGCCAGCATCCCCGGCTGGACGTGCTCGGTGCCGGGACCGGTCGGCTGCACCGGCAGGCCGGCCAGGTGGAACAGGTGGTCGTGCTCGTCCGCGCTCAGTCGCAGCGCCCGCGCCAGCGCGGTGAGCATCTGCGCCGAGGGGTGGGCGCCCTTCCCCTGCTCGAGCTCGGTGTAGTACTCCACCGACGCCCCGGCCAGCGCGGACACCTCGTCCCGGCGCAGCCCGGGCACCCGTCGCCGGGGCCCGGTGGGCAGGCCGACGTCCGCCGGCCGGATGCGCGCCCGCCGCGAGGCGAGGAAGGCGCCGAGCTCTGCTGCGTCCACGTCCTCAGTGTCGGCACCCGGGGACCGGGCAGCCAGGGGTCGTCGTCCCCCGGGTGAGCGGCGCCTGGTTGCCCGTCGCCGGTCGGCCCACGGTGGTCGCAGTGCCGGTCCACCCCGGCCGGCAGGGAGCGAGAGGACCACCATGACCGAGAGCACTCCGCGCGTCGCCGTCGTCACCGGAGGATCCCGTGGCATCGGCCGCGCCATCGTCCGCCGGCTGGCCGCCGACGGGTTCGCCGTCGTCGCCGGCTACGCCGGGCGCACGGCCGATGCCGAGTCCGTCGTCGCCGAGGTGCGGCAGGCCGGTGGGCAGGCGATCGCCGTGCAGGCGGACGTCGCCGACGAGGCCGCCGTCGCCGCCGCGTTCGGCGCCGCCGAGGAGGCCTTCGGCGGTGTGGACGTCGTCGTGCACGCCGCCGGCCGGATGGCGCTGGCCCCAGTGGCCGAGCTGGACCTCGCCGACCTCGACGCCATCCACCGCACCAACGTCCGCGGCAGCTTCGTCGTCGCCCAGCAGGCCGCCCGCCGGCTGCGGGCCGGGGGTGCTCTGGTGCTGTTCTCGACCTCGGTCGTCGGCCGGCCGCTGCCCGGCTATGGCGCCTACGCGGCGAGCAAGGGAGCGGTCGAGGCGCTCACCGCGGTGCTGGCCGAGGAGTGGCGCGGACGGGACGTCACGGCCAACGCCGTCGCCCCCGGCCCGGTCGCCACCGACCTGTTCCTGCACGGCAAGAGCGAAGAGCTGCTCGCCCGGCTGGCCGCCGAGCCGCCGATGGAGCGGCTGGGGACGCCGGACGACGTCGCCCGGGTGGTCTCCTTCCTCGCCGGTTCCGATGGTCGCTGGGTGCACGGGCAGGTGCTGCGCGTCAACGGCGGGCTGGTCTGACCCGCCCCACCCCGAGAAGCCCACCCCGAGAAACCCACCCCACGAAAGAGGAGAGTCCCGTGCCGTTCGCCAACCTCAAGGTCCCCGCCGACACCCTCACGCCCGAGTCGAAGCAGAAGCTCATCGACGCCGTCACCGACGCCTACGCCGACGTGTACGGCGAGCGGGCCCGCGCCACGACCCTCGTGCTCGTCGACGAGGTGGTCGAGGGCGGCTGGGGGCTGGGCGGTCAGGTGCTGACCGCCGAGATGCTCGGCCGCAGCTGACCGGCCGGGTGCGGGGGATGGGCTCCACCCCCGCACCCGCCGGTCAGCCTCTCGGCCCGCCGGCCGAGGCGTCGGCGCGGGTGCGCTCGTGGTGCCGGCGGGCCTTCATCCGGTTGCCGCAGGTGGCCATCGAGCACCAGCGCGCCCGGTTCGGCTTGCTGCGGTCGAGGAGGAACAGCGCGCACTCCTCGTTGGCGCACGGCCGCAGGCGCCCGGGGTTGGTGCGGTGCACCGCATCCCAGGCCAGCAGCGCCCGGACCGACAGGCTCCGGGCCGGTGGCACCTCGACGAGGCCCCAGCTGATGCCCTCGTCCCCGACGGTGGGTGCCAGGCGGACGCCGGACAGCAGCGGCGTCAGCGACCCGGCCGGCTCCTCCCCGCGAGCGACGGCCTGGAGTGCGTCGCGGGCGGTGCGGGTCGCGTCCTGCTCGGCCGCCGACCCGTCGCCGCCGTGGTCCCGCAGCCACGCCCTGCCCGGTTCGCCGGCCAGCAGGTCCTGCCGGGCGCCGTCGACGACCGGGGTCGTGTTCAGCAGCTCGAGCAGGAACGCCTCGTCGGCCGGCGAGTGATCCGTCGGGTGCACCTAACCTCCCTGAGTCGTTTGACAGGTTACACACGGGCCTGCCATGTTCCTAACTACCAACGGCATTCAGAGGGGTTAGACATCATGGATCACGTGCACCACCGGACCGCTGTCGTCAACGGGCGGCAGCTCTTCTACCGCGAGGCGGGTCCGGCCGACGCCCCGGTCGTCGTCCTGCTGCACGGCTACCCGACCAGCTCGTTCATGTTCCGCGAGCTGATCCCGCGGCTGGCCGACCGTCACCGGGTGATCGCGCCGGACATGCTCGGCTTCGGGCTGTCCGATGCGCCGCCGGTCACGGAGTTCGACTACACCTTCGACGCACTGGCCGACCTGACCGCCGGTCTGCTGCGCGGGCTGGGCGTGACGCGGTACGCCGTCTACGTCCAGGACTACGGCGCCCCGGTCGGCTGGCGGCTGGCGCTGCGCGACCCGGAGGCGATCACCGCGATCGTCACCCAGAACGGCAACGGCTACGACGCCGGCTTCGTCGACAGTTTCTGGGCGCCTGTCTGGGACTACGCCCGGGACCCAAACCCGGCCACCGAGGCGGCGATCCGGACCGCGCTGAACCTCGACGCGATCCGCTGGCAGTACCTGCACGGGGTCGCCGACGAGACCGTGGTCAGCCCGGACACCTGGCACCACGACTCCGCGCTGGTGTCGCGCCCCGGCAACGACCTCGTCCAGCTGGCGCTGTTCCGCGATTACCGCACGAATCCGCCGCTGTACCCGGCGCTCCACCGGTACCTGCGGGACAGCCGGGTGCCCGTGCTCGCGGTGTGGGGGAGGAACGACGAGATCTTCGGCCCGGACGGGGCGCGCAGCTTCGCGCAGGACGCCGTCGATGCGGAGGTTCACCTGCTCGACGGCGGCCACTTCCTGCTGGAGAGCGCGGGGGGCCAGGTCGCTGCGCTGATCCGCGACTTCCTCGGCCGACGGGTCGCGGGAGCTGCCGCGACCTGATGTCCGGCCGGCGGGCGGCCAGTTCTGCAGCGTGGACGGAGGACCGGTGAGCGCCCGCCTCCGTTACCGTTCGCCCATGCCACCGGCATCGAGGACGACGGCTGCTCCCCTCGCCGCGACCGTGCTCGCCATCGCCGGCTGCAGCAGCTCTGCCGCGCCCGAGCTGGCCGTGTTCGACCGGCCCGCGACGACGGTGGACGCCGTTCCCGACGGCGTCGACCTCCATCAGGAGCTGGGCGAGACCCGCTACATCGGGGAGGTGCAGGGCGCCCGCGTCTACGCCGCGCAGGGGCCGGCCGACCGCCCGTGGTGCGTCGTCGCCCTGACCGGCACCGTCGAGGACGGGGACTGGGTGGCGGGTTCGTCGTGCGCGAACGACGCGGACTTCGACCAGCGCGGGGTCTGGATCGGAGTCGGTGGCGCACAGGTCGAGGGCGGCACCGCCCGGCTGCTCCCCGATGGCTTCACCGGGGAGCTCGAGGACGGTTGGCAGATCGCCGGGCCGAACCTCGCCGAACCCGTCGAGTCGTAGGGGTCGGGTCAGCCGCGGCGGCCCAGGAGGTAGCCGACCCAGACGCCGAGCAGGGTCAGCAGACCGCCGCCGGCGGCGCCGACCAGCAGCGGCCTGGCCTCCGCCGGCACCCAGCCACCCGCCGCAGCCGGGGCCTTCGCCGCGAGAGTCACCGGTGCGGCCGCGACCTCCGCGGACGTTCCCGCGGGAACGTCCGCGGCGAGCGGGGTCACCTCGGCGACGACGTTCGGCTCGGTGAGCTCCTTGTCGATGGCGGCGAAGAACTGCCCGGCCATCCGCTTCGCGACGCCGGTGATCATCCGCTGCCCCACGCCGGCCACGGCCCCGCCAACCACGGCGTCGGCCGACCAGGTCAGCTCCGTGCTGTCGTCGCCGGAGGGCACGAGCTTGATCTGCACCGTCGCCCGCACCGACCCCGGCCCACTCGACCCGCTCGCGTGCATCACGTAGGAGGACGGGAAGGTGAGGTCCGACAGTCGCACCTCGCCCGCGTACTTCCCGCGGATCGCGCCCACCCCGGCCGAGACGACCATCGTGTAGCTGTCCTCGCCGACCTGCTGCAGCGACTCGCACCCCGGAATGGTCCGCGCCAGCACCGCCGGGTCGGTGATCACCGACCACACCCGCTCCGGCGCCGCCGAGAGCACCGCACTGCCGTCCAGGTTCACGCCATCGCTCCAGTCGCGTCGGGAGAAGAGTTGATCACGCGCTCGCTGTCCGAGCGCACCAGGTCGTACAGCTCCGACGGCGAGATCGGCATCGCCGCGATCCGCCGTTCCACCGCGTCCTCGATCGCCGAGGCGATCGCCGCGGACCCGGGGATCACGCCGGCCTCGCCGGCGCCCTTGATGCCCAGCGCGTTCAGGGGTGACGGCGTCTCCTGGTGGTCGATCGCCACCGGCGGCACCTCGCTCGCGTACGGCATCAGGAAGTCCATGAACGACGCGTTGGTCAGCTGCCCGTCGCGGTCGTAGGCCATCCGCTCGTACAGCGCCCCGCCCACGCCCTGCGCCACCCCGCCGTGCACCTGGCCCTCGACGATCATCGGGTTCACCACGTTGCCGCAGTCGTGCACCACCGAGTACTTCAGGATCTCGATCTCCCACGTCAGCGGGTCGATCTCCACCTCCGCGGCGTGCGCGCCCGAGGCGAACGTGGAGCGCAGCGGCGAGTAGTAGTCGGTGTGCTCCAGCCCCGGTGCATCGCCCTCGGCGACCGGCGGCTTGGAGTCGTCGCCCGGCCCGGAGAACTGGGTGGCCTGCCGCGCCGCCTCGTCGAAGGCGTACCGCAGCGGGTTGGACAGCACCGCCACCGTGCGCAGCGGGATCGTCGCCCCCGGCGTCCCCTTCACCCCGATCAGGCCCTCGTCGATCTCCAGGTCGGCGGGGTCGACCTCCAGCACCTCGGCGGCGATCCGCAGCGCCTTCTCCTTCACGCCGCGCGCCGCCTGCGCCACCGCGTTGCCGCTCACCACCGCGGCCCGCGAGGCGAACGTGCCGACCGCGTACCCGAACCGCCGGGTGTCACCGGTGGTCACCTCGACGTCCTCGATCGGGACGCCGAGCTCCGCGGCCGCCAGCTGGGCGAACACCGTCTCGTGCCCCTGGCCCTGCGACGTCAGCCCGGTGGAGACCAGCACCTTGCCGCTGCCCAGCACCTGCACGTGCGCGCCCTCGTACGGTCCGGGCCCGGTGCCCTCCACGTAGGGCGCCAGCCCGATCCCGCGCAGCTTCCCGCGCGCCTCGGACTCGGCCCGGCGCTCGGCGAACCCGTCCCAGTCGGCCAGCGCCCGGAGCTTGGCCATCATCCCGGGGTAGTCGCCGGAGTCGTAGACCAGCGGCCGTCCGTCCTGGAACGTCAGGCCCCAGTCGTAGGGGAACTGGTCGACCTGGATCAGGTTGCGCATCCGTACTTCGAGCCGGTCCAGCCCGCGCTCCTGCGCGATCCGGTCCATCGCCCGCTCCATCGCGAACGTGCCCTGCGGCCGGCCCGCCCCGCGGTACGGGGTGACGACGACGGTGTTGGTGTAGACGCTGTTCACCACCGCCCGGTAGACCGGGACGTCGTAGGGACCGCACAGCTGGGTGGCCGTGTTGATCGGCACGATGATCCCGTAGGGCGTGTACGCGCCGTTGTCGTGCCAGACCAGGACGTCGAGCGCGGTGATCCGCCCGTCGTCGTCGTAGCCCACCGTGACCTCCTGGCGCTGCTGCCGCTCGTGCGCGCTGGAGATGAAGTGCTCGCGGCGGTCCTCGGTCCACTTCACCGGGTGCCCGAGCAGTCGCGCGGCCATCGGCACCAGCAGCTCCTCCGGCCACGGGTGCACGATCTTCACGCCGAACCCGCCGCCGACGTCCGGGGCGATGACCTCGACCTTCTCCAGCGACAGCTCGAGCTTCGCCGCGACCGCCGCCCGCACCGACGTCGACGCCTGGGTGCTGGAGTAGACGCGCAGCGAGGAGTCGGCGTCGTCCCAGCGCGCGTGCACCCCCTTGCCCTCCATCGGCATCGAGGCGCTGCGCTCGAAGTACTGGGTGAAGGAGAGCGTGTGCGCGCTGGCGGCCAGCGCCGCCTCGACGTCGCCGGTCTCCTGGTGGTGCCGGGCCGCGACGTTGTCCGGGACGTCGGGGTGGACGACGGCCTCGGCCCGCTCGGCGGCGTCGACCCCGACGACCACCGGGAGCTCCTCCCAGGTGATCGCGATCTTGTCCGCGGCGTCCTCGGCGACGTACCGGTCGGTGGCCACCACCATCACCACCGGCTCGCCGACGTGTCGAGCGACGTCGCGGACCAGCGGGTAGCCGGTGCGCGGGGCGGTGAGCTGCGGGTGGGGGATGAGCACCGGCAGCGGCTCGGCCATCGGACCGGTGAGGTCCTCGTAGGTGTAGATCGCCAGCAGACCCTCGACGTCCAGCGCATCGGCGACGTCGATGTCCACCACCCGCGCGTGCGCGTAGGGGCTGCGCACGAAGGCGGCGGCGTAGGCGTCGGCGCCGATGTCGTCGAGGTAGCGGCCCTTGCCGACGATCAGCCGGGCGTCCTCCCGCCGGCGCACCGGCTCGCCGAAGAACTTCGTCGTCACTGGGCCGCCTCGCGCATCGTCTCGGCGGCCCGCCGGCAGGCCTTCTTGATGTTGGCGTAGCCGGTGCAGCGGCACAGGTTGCCGCCGACCAGCTCGTCGACCTCCTCTTCGGAGATCGGCACCGCCGGGTCGCGGGCGTCCAGGCCCGCGGCGATCGTGGTGAGGAAGCCCGGCGTGCAGAAGCCGCACTGCAGGGCGTGGCACTCGCGGAACGCCTCCTGGATCGGGTGCAGCACCTCCCCGCCCTGGTGGTCCGGCCGGGAGAGACCCTCGACGGTGGTCACCTCGTGCCCGTCGACCTGCACCGCGAGCACCAGGCAGGAGCGGGTCGGCTCGCCGTCGACGAGCACCGTGCAGGCCCCGCACACCCCGTGCTCGCAGCCGACGTGGGTGCCGGTCAGCCCGAACTCGTGCCGCAGCGCGTCGGACAGCAGCCAGCGCACCGGCACGGATGCTTCACGTGCAACACCGTTCACGACGACGGAGATCCGCCGGGTCTGCTCGGTCATCACTGCTCCGTCCGGGATGCGGCCTCGGCCGCGGCGTCCGCCAGGGTGCGGGCGGTCAGCGTGGCCACCAGCAGCCTGCGGTAGTCGGCGCTGGCGTGCAGGTCGCCGTCCGGCTCCACCAGGCCGCGGGCCAGCTCGCCGGCCGCGGCCCAGTCGGCGGTGTCGACCGGCTGCCCGCCCACCGCGTCGGTCAGATCGTGCACCTCGGGCACCAGCCCCACCGACAGGTAGGCCGCCCGCGCCGCGGCGACCCGGCGGTCGGAGTCCAGCGTGACGACGACGGCGGCGCCGGCCACCGCGTAGTCGCCCTTGCGCCGGGCGATCTCGGCGAACGCCGTCCCCGAGCGGTCGGGCAGTGCCGGGAAGAAGGCATCGGTGACGACGGCGGGCCCCTGCACCGAGGTCTCCAGCGGCCCGACGAAGAAGTCGCGCCAGCCGATCGTCTCCGGCCCGCCCGGGGTGGCGACCGTGACGGACCCGTCCGTCAGCGCCAGCACCGCGGTCATCTCCCCCGACGGGTCGGCGTGTGCGATGGAGCCGACCGTCGTCCCGCGGGTGCGGATCGCCGGATGCGCGACGTTCGCCGTCGCCCGGCCCAGCAGTGGCTGGACGGCGGCGGCCTCGGCCGAGGCGAGCAGCGCGGCGTGCCGCACCAGGGCGCCCACCCGGACGCCGTCGTCGCCGGCCTCGATCCGGTCCAGCCCCGGCACCCGGTTGATGTCGACCAGCGTGGTCGGCGCGGCCAGTCGCATGGACAGCAGTGGCAGCAGCGACTGGCCGCCGGCGAGCACCTTCGCGCCCTCCGAGTCGAGCAGGCGCAGGGCCTCGTCGACGGACGACGGGTCGGCATAGCCGAACGGAGCGGGCTTCACCGGCTGCGGGTCACCTCCGGGCTCGGGTGCGGACGGCGGGTTGTGGAAGGCGTCACTCTGTCACTGCCATCCCGCGAGGCGGAAGTACCTCAGTGCTAAATCTTCGTGACGCGGTCAGCGTGGTCGGGTCGACGCCGTGGCTGCCGAGAACGCGGTCGAGTTGTTCCGCTGCGCCGCACCGACCACGAGGAGTCGACGCATTCGATGATCGGGATCACCTCGACCGCCGACGCATCGGCGCCGTACGGCGTCCGGCGTCCTGCCGGCGTCGCGCCGGTGAGCTCGGCCGGCCGGCCGGAGAACCTGCTCACGGTCTTGACCGCGGACGACCGGGCCCTCCTCTTCGAGGCGACGGGTGCCCAGCTCACGTCGGAGGGCGTCCGGGAGGACGGGCGCGCCTTCGCGCCGATGATCGCCTCCCAGGTCGCGATGGACCGCACGAGCGGGGTGCTCCCGTCCGGTCAGCCGGTCACGGCGACCTACCTCCGCGACCTGCTGTCCCGGCAGCCCGCGGCAGACGGAGACCGTTCCGGCACCAGCGCGCACATCACGGCCATGCTCGACGTCCTGGCCCGGCGCGGCGGCGCGCAACGGCTGGACCTCCGCGCCTGAGTCGCCAACTACTTCACCGCTAAGAGGGTTTTCCGGTAGCGTCCGCGAAGGTGAGCGAACCCCAGGGCGTCCGGCACGTCTCCCTGCGCAGCGGCGTCTACGCCGACTCGGTCCGGTTGATGCAGGTCAGCCGCGAGATCGGCGCCCGTGACGGGGTCACCGCGGTGCTCGTCGCGATGGCCACGCCGCTCAACCTCGAGCTGGCCGCCGGCATGGGCCTGGCCCCTGACGGCGAGGCGCAGCCCGACCAGCTGCTCATCGCGCTGCGCGCCACCGACGACGCCGAGCTGACCGCCGCGGTCGGCGCCGTCGAGGCCGCGCTCACCGCTCGGGAGGACCGCGGCTCGGCGCAGGCCATCCCCGCCCGCACCGTCGGCGCCGCGCTCGCCGACGCGGGCGACCCGGCGCTGGCCATCGTCAGCGTCCCCGGCCCCTACGCCGTCGCCGAGGCCGCCGACGCGATCGCCGCCGGCCGCTCGGTGCTGGTCTTCAGCGACGGCGTCCCGGTCGAGCACGAGGTCGCGCTCAAGCGCGCCGCCCACGAGGCCGGCGTCCTGGTCATGGGCCCGGACTGCGGCACCGCGATCGTCTCCGGCGTCGCCCTGGGCTTCGCCAACGTCGTCCGCCGCGGCCCGGTCGGCCTGGTCGCCGCCAGCGGCACCGGCGCCCAGCAGGTCAGCTGCCTGCTCGACGCCGCCGGCGTCGGCGTCTCGCACGTGCTCGGCGTCGGCGGCCGCGACCTGTCGACGGCGGTCGGCGGGCTGGCCACCCTCGATGCGCTGGCCGCCCTGGACGAGGACCCGGCCACCGAGCGGGTGCTGCTGGTCTCCAAGCCGCCGGCGCCCGAGGTGGCCGAGCGGGTGCAGCAGGCCGCCGGGCAGCTGGCCACGCCGGTGCGGTCGGCCGCGCTGTCACCGGAATCCCCCGACCTCACCGCCGCGGTCGAGGCGTTGCTCCGCGACCTGGGCGTCGCCGTCCCCGAGTGGCCCGCGCGCCCCGGCGCCGCCGACGCCGTCGCGACCGGCGCCGTCCTCAAGGGCTTCTACTCCGGCGGCACGCTCGCCGACGAGGCGATGCTGCTGGCCGCCCCCGTGCTCGGCGACGTCCGCTCCAACACCCCGCTGCGGCCCGAGCTCGACCTCGGCACCGATCTGCGGGCGACCGGCCACGTGGTCATCGACTTCGGCGACGACGCGCTCACCGTGGGGCGCGCGCACCCGATGATCGACCCGACGCTGCGGCTGGAGGCGATCGCCGCCCTGGCGCAGAGCGGGGAGCCCGCCGTCCTGCTGCTGGACGTCGTCCTCGGCCACGGCGCCGACCCGGACCCGGCCGCCGTCCTCGCCCCCGCGCTCCAGGCCGCCGGGCTGCCGGTGGTCGTGGCGCTGGTGGGCACCGAGGCCGATCCGCAGGGCTGGTCGCGGCAGGCCGACGCGCTCGCCGAGGCCGGCGCCGCAGTGTTCGCCAGCAACGCCCAGGCCACCCGGTACGCCCTCGACCTGATCGGAGACCGCGCGTGATGAGTGCAGGCGTGAACCCCCTGCTGTCGGCAGCGCCCGCCATCGTCGCCGCGGGGGTCGAGGTCTTCTCCTCCGCCGTCCGGGCCCAGGGTGCGACGGTCACCGACGTCGACTGGCGCCCGCCCGCCTTCGGTGCCGCCGACGACCTCGCCCAGCTCGTGCTCGACCCGCGCCGCGCCTCGGCCAACCGGACGGCGGTCGAACGGCTGCTCGCTGCCGGATCGCACCTGGTCGACGTCCGGCCCGCGCACGAGGTGCTCGACGTCGGTGACCGCACGCTGCTGCACTCCGGCCCGCCGCTGACCTGGGAGACGGCGTCCGGCCCGATGCGCGGCGCGTTCATCGGCGCCTGCCTGTTCGAGGGCTGGGCGTCCACCGTCGAGGAGGCCGAGCGGATCCTCGCCGCCGGGGAGATCACCCTCGACCCCTGCCACCACCACCGCACCGTCGGGCCGATGGCCGGGGTGACCAGCCCGTCGATGTGGATGTGGTGCCTCACCGACCCGGTGCACGGCGGGCAGGCGTTCTGCAACCTCAACGAGGGCCTGGGCAAGGTGCTGCGGATGGGCGCCTTCAACGACGAGGTGCTCACCCGGCTGGCCTGGATGCGCGACGTGCTCGGCCCGCTGCTGTCCAAGGCCGTGCGGTCGCGCACCGAGCCGCTGGACGTCAAGGCCGTGCTCGCCCAGATGCTGCAGATGGGCGACGAGGGGCACAACCGCAACCGCGCCGGCTCGCTGATGACCCTGCGCGAGCTCTCCCCGGCGATCGTCGGCGTCGATGCGCCCTCGGCCGACATCGCCGCCGCGCTGGCCTTCATCGGCGGCAACGAGCACTTCTTCCTCAACCTCGGCATGCCGTCGGCGAAGCTCGCGCTGGACGCCGCCCGCGACGTCCCCGGCTCGACGATGGTCACCGTGATGTCGCGCAACGGCACCGAGTTCGGCATCCAGACCGCCGGCACCGGCGACCGCTGGTTCACCGGCCCGGCGAACACCCCGGTAGGGCTGTTCCTCGGCGACTACGGCCCGGACGACGCCAACCCCGACATCGGTGACTCGGCGATCATGGAGACCTACGGCATCGGCGGGTTCGCCATGGCCGCCGCCCCTGCGATCGTCCGGTTCGTCGGCGGCACCGTGCCCGACGCCCTGGCGACGACGGAGCGGATGTACCAGCTCACCCTGGCCGAGAACCCGGCGATGCAGATCCCGATCCTGGGCTTCCGCGGCTCGCCGACCGGGATCGACGTCCTGCAGGTGGCGCGCACCGGGTGGCTGCCGCAGATCAACACCGGCATGGCCGGGCGGGTCGCCGGCACCGGTCAGGTCGGCGCCGGCCTGGTGCAGCCCCCGCAGCAGTGCTTCGAGCAGGCGCTGGCCGCCCTCGCCGAGGAGTCCCGCGCCGCCTGAGGGCGGAAATGGCCATTTCTGCCCTCCCGTTAGCGAGGTGGGTGCTCGGGTAGTCGGTTGCGCACGCGACCACCCGGGTCGCGCCGACGAGAGGAACGCCCCATGGCCAGCTGCGAGGTCTGCGGCAACGACTACCGGCTCAGCTTCGAGGTGCACACCGCCGGCGCGGTGCACACCTTCGACAGCTTCGAGTGCGCCATCCACGCGCTCGCGCCGGTCTGCGAGCACTGCGGCGTCAAGGTGGTCGGCCACGGCGTCGAGGCCGACGGCGTCTTCTTCTGCTGCGCCTCCTGTGCGCGCCGGCACGGCGGGCCGGACAGCGCGGCCGAGTTGGTCGACCACGCCGGCCGGGCGCCGGACGAGCGCTGAGCCCCGTGGACGCCTACCCGGTCGTCCGGGCCCTGGTCCGGCCGTTCGTCCTCGCCCTCTTCCGCCCCCGGGTCGAGGGCGCCGAGCACCTCCCGGCCTCCGGACCGGTCATCCTGGCCGGTAACCACCCCTCGACCCTGGACCAGTTCTTCCCACCCGTGCTCCTCCGTCGCCGGGTGACGTACCTGGCCAAGAGCGAGTTCTTCACCCTGCCCGGACTGCTCGGCAAGGCCATGCGCCTGCTGCTGGAGAGCATCGGCATGGTGCCGCTGGACCGGGGCGGCGCGTCGGCCGCGGAGGCGGCGTTGCGGCGCGGCCGGGAGGTGCTCGCCGACGGCGGTCTCCTCGGCATCTACCCCGAGGGCACCCGGTCGCCCGACGGCCGGCTGCACCGCGGCAAGACGGGCGTCGCGCGGCTCGCGCTCGCCACCGGCGCCCCGGTGGTGCCGGTCGCCGTCGTCGGCACCCACGCGCTGCACCCGGCCGGTGCCCGGCTGCCGCGGCCCGGGCGGGTGGTCATCCGGTTCGGCGCGCCGCTGGACTTCTCCGGTGAGCGCGGATCGGCCGACGACGGCGCCGTGCTGCGCCGCCTGACCGACCAGGTCATGGCCGAGCTCCAGCGGCTCTCCGGCGACGAGTACGTCGACCGGTACGCCGCCGACGTCAAGGCCGAGGCCGGTGGGCGGGCGGCCTGACCGCCGCGGTCCGGACGTCGTCCGGGTGAGCAAGCGGCTGTCCTACGTGCTGCGGCACCGGCCGGACGCCGTCGGGCTCACCCTGGACGCCGCCGGCTGGGCCGACGTCGACGAGCTGCTCGCCGCCCTGCACCTCACGAGGGCCCAGCTGGACGACGCCGTGGCCCGCAACGACAAGCAGCGGTTCGCCGTCGACCCCACCGGCACCCGGATCCGGGCCAGCCAGGGGCACAGCGTGCCGGTCGACCTCGGGTACGTGGCCGCGGTGCCGCCGGACGAGCTGTTCCACGGCACGGTCGAGCGGTTCCTCCCCGCGATCCTGGCCGAGGGGCTGGGGCCGGGGAACCGGCACGCGGTGCACCTGAGCGCCGATGTGGAGACCGCCCGGAAGGTCGGCGCACGGCGGGGGAGACCCGTGGTGCTGCGGGTGGAGGCCGCGGCGATGGTCCGGGACGGCGCCACCTTCACCCGCTCCGCCAACGGGGTCTGGCTGGTCGACGCCGTCCCGCCCCGGCACCTGGAGCGGTTGGACTGAGCAACGAGCGGGCAGGAGTGCGTGGTCCGTTCCCGAGCCAGGAGATCCCCATGCCCGCCGTCTACACCGCCGTCGCCACCTCGACCGGGGACGGCCGTAACGGCCACACCCGCTCCGATGACGGCTTCGTCGACCTCGACCTGGCAGTGCCGAAGGAGATGGGTGGCCCGGGTGGGGCGACCAACCCCGAGCAGCTGTTCGCCGCCGGTTACGCCGCTTGCTTCCACTCCGCGCTGAAGGCGGTCGCCGGTCAGCGGAAGGCGCCGATCTCCGACTCCGCCGTCACCGCGGAGGTCGGCATCGGCCGCACCGACGACGGCGGGTTCGGGCTGGAGGTCGCACTGCACGTCGAGCTGGGCGGCGTCGACCAGGCGACCGCGGACGCCCTGGTCGAGGCCGCGCACCAGATGTGCCCGTACTCCAACGCCACCCGCGGCAACGTGCCGGTGACGCTGGAGACGACCGTCGCCTGACGCGGGCGGGAGCATCGCAGCGAGGTCTGCGAGCGAGGAGCGGACCGGCTGCGGAAGGCGCCCAGTGCGCACCGTCGCCTGACGCGGGCGGGAGCGTCGAGGCTCTCGTCAGCCTTTCCCCGGGGTCGCCGGGCTGCAGACCCGCGGGTGCACGTGGGCGGTTTCGCCCGCTGAGGTGTGCGGTGCCACGCCCGGTGGCACAGACGGTGGGTGTCCCGCGTCCTGATCACCGGCTCCACCGACGGGCTCGGCCTGATGGCCGGGCAGCTGCTGGCCGCCCAGGGCCACGGCGTCACCCTGCACGCCCGGAACGAGTCCCGCGCCGCCGACGCCCGGGCGGCGCTGCCCGCCGCGGAGGCGGTGGTGGTCGGTGACCTGTCCACCCTCGCCGGGATGCGGTCGGTCGCGGACCAGGCCGGCCGCTACGACGCCGTCGTCCACAACGCCGCCGTCGGCTACCGGGAGCCCCGGCGGATCGAGACCGAGGACGGCCTGGCGCACGTGTTCGCGGTGAACGTGCTGGCCCCGTACCTGCTCACCGCGCTGATGCCGCGACCGGACCGGCTGGTCTACCTGGGGTCGGGGATGGCTCGCGGCGGGACCCCGGCGCTGGACGACCTGCAGTGGACCCGGCGACGGTGGAACGGCTCGCAGGCCTACGCCGACAGCAAGCTGTGGGACGTCGTCCTCGCGTTCGCCGTCGCCCGGCGGTGGCCCGACGTGGCGTCCAACGCCGTCGAGCCGGGCTGGGTGCCGACGAAGATGGGTGGTGCCGGTGCGCCCGACGACCTCTCGCAGGGCCCGGTCACCCAGGCGTGGCTCGCGGCCGGCGACGACGCCGAGGCGCGGACCAGCGGCGGCTACTGGTACCACCAGCGGCGCCGGGAGGCCCACCCGGCGGCGGCCGACATCGCCGTCCAGGACGGCCTGCTGACGGCCTGCGCCGAGCTCACCGGCGTCCCGCTGCCTCCGTGATGCGCGAGGTCTGCGATCTCGGGCTCTCCGGTGGGGAGAAGGCCCGAGATCGCAGACCTCGAGGACTACGCCTTGATGATCGCGGCGACCGGGCCGCCGCCGCTCGGGCCCTGGTGCACCGCGGCCACCGACACGAACACCGCCGGGTCGCCGGTCACCGACGCGGCCACGCCGCCGACGGTGGCCTTGATCTGCCGGTGCCAGAAGACGTCGGAGTCGTCCAGCATCGCGTTGCGCCGGCCGCGCACGTAGCCGGTCGGGTCGGCCTCGCACTTGAGGAAGACGTTGACCAGCCGGTCGCCCAGGTCGCTGACGTGCGGCCGCTCGGGCAGGTCCATCCCCGCCTCGCGGATGGCGTTCCAGATGCCGTCCTGGTCCAGCGCGTCCTTCATCACCGAGTGGCCGATCCGGTAGGCGCCGCCGTGCCCGCGGGCGTTGCCGACGACGACGATCTGCGCCCGGTCCAGCTCCACGCCCGACGAGCAGGACGCAACCGCGCTGAACAGCGACAGGTCGCGCATGACCTGCTCCTGCGTCGGCATCTCGATCTCGCCCAGCGCCACCGCGATGCCCAGCGCCGTCGTCCCGTTGGACAGGTCCATCGAGCCGTGCGGCTCGTCGTAGTAGGTGTCCTTGCCGCGGGACTTCGCCTCGCGGATCGTCTCGATGGTCAGCAGCGGTGTCTTGGTCTGCACGTAGTGGACGTCGGCCGGGTCGGTGATGCCCGCTGCCTCCATCGCCCGGCGCACGCCCTCGGCGACCTTCTCCACCATGGCGATCCGGCCGATGTCCTCGGGCAGCAGCACGTCGCTCATCGCGTAGCCGACGGTCAGCCGGGGCTCGTCGGTCTTCTCCACCGACTCCTCGGGCAGCGTGGCGAAGATCGTGGCGTGCGGGCTGATCACGCCGTCGGTGCCGCCGGACCACACGATCGGGATCTCGCCGACCTCCTCCTTGCTCCGCGAGCCCTTCTCCAGCAGCACCTCGCGGAAGGCCCGGTCGGCGATGATCCGGGTGTAGTCGTTGACGCCGCCGTTGCCCTCGGTCTTGCCGATGACGGCGACGACCCGGTCGGCCTCCATGACGCCGTCGTCGATGAGCTTGGCGAGCTCGGAGGCGTCACTGACGTTGTGCAGCGGGACCTTGCGGACCTCGATCGGTGCGGGCACGGCGGTTCTCCTCGTTGGCTCAGACGGTCAGGACGGTGCCGACGTCGTCGGTGACGGCGTCGGAGATGTGCTCGAGCGAGGTGATGACGGCGCGGGCGCCGGGCCGGCGGTCGACGAAGCGGAGCGCGGCCTCGACCTTCGGGCCCATGCTGCCGCGGGCGAACTGCCCGGCCGCGGCGTGCGCCCGCACCTCGGCGACGGTGACCCGGCCCAGCGGCCGGGCGGCCGGCGTGCCGAAGTCGACCATCACGTTCGGGACGTCGGTGGCGACCACCAGGGTGTCGGCGCCCAGGTCGGCGGCGAGCAGGGCCGCGGTCAGGTCCTTGTCGATGACCGCCTCGACGCCACGCAGGGCGCCGCCGTCGTGGCCGTCGACCACCGGCACGCCGCCGCCCCCGGCGCAGACGACGACGAATCCGGCTCCGGCCAGCGCCCGGATCGCCGGGACGTCGACGACCGACTGCGGCTCGGGGGAGGCGACCACGCGCCGCCAGCCGCGCTCCCCGCGGTCCTCCCAGACCTGCCCCAGCTCGATGAAGTGCTGGGCACGGTCCCGCGGCAGGTGCCGGCCGACCGGCTTGGTCGGCGACCGGAACCCGGGGTCGGCCGGGTCGACCAGCGTGCGGGTGACCAGGGCCGCGGTGCGCTGCGGCATCCCGCGGGCGGCGAGCGCGGCGTCCAGCTCGTCGGCGAGGGTGAAGCCGATCGTCGCCTGGGTCTGGGCGACGTTCCAGTCCAGCGGGACCGGGGGCACCTCGTGCGCGGCCAGCTCGTTCTTCACCAGCAGGTTCCCCACCTGCGGACCGTTGCCGTGGGTGACCACCACCTCGACCCCGGTGGCGACCACGGCGGCCAGGTGCCCGGCGGCGACGGCGATCGCGGCACGCTGCGCACCGGGCGTGGCCGACCCGTCGGGGCCGGTCATCGCGTTGCCGCCCAGGGCGACGACCACGCGGCGGGGAGAGGTCACCCGCCGGACCCTAGCGGCAGGATGCCTTAGCGGTGAAGTACCCGCGTCAGGCGGCGACGGTGTGGTGCGCGTCCTCGACGGGGAGGGCGAACTCGTCGGTGACGGCCGTGGCCAGGCGGGCGGCGTTCCGGTGCACCGGGAGCGGGGGCAGGGCCGGGAGCTCGGAGGGCAGCAGGACCCGGATCTCCTCGGGCTCCGCGACAGCCTCGTCCTCGTCCTCGTGGACGGCGACGTTGGCGGCCGGCTCCTCGGCCTGCGCCCCGGCCTCCTCGCCGGCTGCGGCGTCGTCCACCGTGTCGTCGTCCACCGTCTCGACGGCGACGGCGACGTCGTCCGCGGGGACGTCGTCCGGCTCGGCCGGGGCGGGCTCGGCCTCATCCCAGTGCTCGGCGAAGTCGGCGATCAGCTGCATGGCCTCGTCGTGCAGGCGCTCGACCCGCTCGCGCCCGGCAGCGGCCATCTCCGCGAACGAGACGACGTCCTGGGTGGTCTGCAGATCGGTCACATGGGTGTTCTCGGCAGCCCCGGCGCGGACCGTTACCTCCGGGTTCCGTTACTCAACGGCGCCAGAAGTCGAAGCGGTCCCGGCCGGGCCGGAAACCGGCCTGCTCGACGACGTCGACCGCGAGGTCGAAGCGCTGCCCGACCAGGTGCGGCTGGTGGGCGTCGCTGCCGAAGCTCACCGCGTCCCCGCCCTCCTCGCGGTACCAGCGCAGCAGCTCCACCGACCACAGCGGGCTGGTCGTGTTGACCTCGAGCGCGCGGCCGCTGCCGGCCAGCGCCCGGAAGACCGCCCGGTACTCCTCCTCGAACTCCGCCTCCGGGTAGGCATCGCGCCCGCCGGGCCAGTAGCGCCGCGGGTAGTCGCAGTGCGCCAGCACCTGGAAGACGTCGCTGCTCTCGATCATCCCGACCATCTCGGCGAGGTAGCGGCGCATCGTGGCGATCACGTCGGTGCCCGGTGCGTGCAGCAGCCGGTTGACGCCCATGAGCCGGCCGTCGACCGGGAGGGAGTGCAGCGACCCCAGGATGCGGTCGACCGGGGAGGCGCCGAGGTGCGCGGCGACGCTGGCCCCGAACAGGTGCGGCTCGCCGGCCTCCACGCCGGACCACACCCGCAGCTGGGGATAGCGCTGCCGGGCCTCCCAGATGGTCTCGGCGTAGAGGTCGACGTCGATCGGCAGCTGGTTGGCCGGGTGCCGGTCGGTCAGGCCCTGCGCGGTGGCGCGGTCCGCGGCGTCCCAGAACGTGAAGTCCAGGTGCTCGGTGAAGGCGATCGCGGGCAGGCCGATCTCCACGGCGCGCGCGCAGGCCCGCAGGAGCGAGGCCCGTGGCCCGGTGTCCCAGGAGAACTCGCTGTGCACGTGGTTGTCCGGCGGCAGCATCAGTCGCCATCCAACCGTTCGCCCACAGTCTCCGCACACCGGGTCCCGTTGTCGGTCCCGGCGCCTACGGTCGGGGCATGAGCACCACTGTCGAGACCGATCTGGCTGACGAGGCGCTCGGCGTCCTGCGCGAGCTGACCGGGCGCGGGGACGCCGTCTTCCGCGAGGGGCAGGACGCCGCCGTCACGGCCCTGGTCGAGCGGCACGAGCGTGCGCTGGTCGTGCAGCGCACGGGCTGGGGCAAGTCCGCCGTCTACTTCGTCTCCACGGCGTTGCTCCGCCGCCGCGGCGCCGGGCCGACGCTGCTGGTGAGCCCGCTGCTCGCGCTCATGCGCGACCAGGTGGCGGCCGCCGCCCGGGCCGGCATCAAGGCGGTGGAGATCTCCAGCTCCAACGTCACCGAGTGGGACGACGTCAACGCCCGGCTCGCCGCCGACGACGTCGACGTCCTGCTGGTCTCCCCGGAGCGGCTGACCAACCCCCGGTTCCGTGACGAGCAGCTGCCCGGTCTGGTCGACCGGTGCGGGCTGCTGGTGGTCGACGAGGCGCACTGCGTCTCCGACTGGGGGCACGACTTCCGCCCCGACTACCGGCGCATCCGCGACCTGCTCGGCCAGCTGCCCGCGGGCACCCCTGTCCTCGCCACCACGGCGACGGCGAACGAGCGGGTGGTCGACGACGTCGCCGAGCAGCTCGGCGCCGGCGGGGTGGAGGTCACGACCGTCCGCGGTCCCCTGGCGCGGGACTCGCTGCGCCTGGGCGTGCTCCGGCTGGACACCGACCGGGCGCGGCTGGCCTGGCTCGCCGCCCACCTGGGTGACCTGCCGGGCAGCGGCATCGTCTACACGCTCACCGTCGCCGCGGCCGAGGAGACGGCGGCGCTGCTCCGCGACGCCGGGCACGAGGTGCGCGCCTACACCGGCCGGCTCGACGACGCCGACCGCAAGGACGCCGAGGAGGCGTTGCGGGAGAACCGGGTGAAGGCGCTGGTTGCCACCTCGGCGCTGGGCATGGGCTTCGACAAGCCCGACCTGGGGTTCGTCGTCCACCTGGGGGCGCCGTCGTCGCCGGTCAGCTACTACCAGCAGGTCGGGCGCGCCGGCCGCGCCGTCGAGCACGCCGACGTGCTGCTGTTGCCCGGCCCCGAGGACATCGCGATCTGGCAGTGGTTCGCCACCTCGTCGATGCCGCGGGAGGACCACGCGGCGGCGGTGCTCACCGCCATGGCCGACGGCAAGGCCTGGTCGGTGGCCCGCCTGGAGACCGTGGCCGACGTCCGCCGCTCCCGGCTTGAACTGCTGCTGAAGGTGCTGGCCGTCGACGGCGCGGTCGAGCGGGTGCAGGGCGGTTGGCGTTCCACCGGCGTCCCGTGGGTCTACGACGCCGACCGGTACGCCCGGGTCACCGCCACCCGGGAGGCAGAGCAGCGGTCGATGCTCACCTACGCCAAGCCGGTCGACACCGCCGAGTGCCGGATGGCCTTCCTGCAGGAGGCGCTCGACGACCCGACCGCCGCCCCCTGCGGCCGCTGCGACGTGTGCGCCGGCCCCTGGTACGCCACCGACGTGCCCGCCGGCGCCGCCGAGGCGGCCTCCGCCCGGCTGGACCGGCCCGGTGTGGAGCTGGCGCCGCGCGCCCAGTGGCCCACGGGTGCCGACCGGCTCGGGGTCGAGGTGAAGGGCAAGATCGCGCCGGGTGAGCAGGTCGCCCCGGGGCGCGCCGTCGCTCGGCTCACCGACCTCGGCTGGGGGCAGCGGCTGCGCACGCTGCTCGGTGACGACGGGGTCGGCGGGGTGGCGACGTTGGCCGACGACCTCGAGGCCCCGCCCCTGGAGGAGGACCCGGACGCCGCCTACGACGTGAGCCACCGGGTGATCCGCCCGGGGCTGCCGACCGACGCACCGCCGGACGAGGAGCTGCTGAAGGCCTGCGGCCGGGTGCTCGGCGCCTGGGACTGGGCGCAGCGCCCGGGAGCGGTCGTGGCCATGCCCTCGCGGCGGCGGCCGGCGCTGGTCACGGGGGTGGCCGAGGGGCTGGCCCGCATGGGCCGGCTGCCCTACGTCGGCACGCTCGACCTCGCGCACGGCGGGCCGACCGGCGGGCCGGGAGGCAACAGCGCCTTCCGGCTGGCGGGGGTGTGGCAGCGGATCGTCGTCGGGCCCGAGCTGCGCGAGCAGCTCGCCCGGCTGGGCGACGCCCCGGTCCTCCTCGTCGACGACCTGGCCGACTCGCGCTGGACGATGACCGTCGCGGGCCGAGAACTACGGCTCGCCGGGGCCGGGTCGGTGCTGCCCTTCGCGCTGGCGCTCTCCGCCTGAGGTTGTCCACAGGTTTTCGAACAACTGTGCGAAACCGGGGGTAGCCTCCTGCCATGTCGCTCGCGCACCAGCCGTCCATGTGGGACGTCGCCGAGGAGCCGGCACTGACGCCGCTCGCCGGTCGGGTCACCCGCCACCAGCTGAGTCGTGGCGCCTGGATCGACCACCTGCCCGGTTGGGTGGAGGGCTCCGACGCCGTGCTCGATGTGCTGCTGGGCGACATCGGCTGGCGGGCCGACCGGCGGCAGATGTACGACCGCGAGGTCGCCGTGCCCCGCCTGCTGCGCTGGTACGGGGGTGGCGAGCAGCTGCCACACCCACTCCTCACCGCGGCCCGGCGCAGCCTGGACGCGCACTACGGCCCCGAGCTCGGTGAGTCGTTCGTCAGCGCGGGCATGTGCCTGTACCGCGACGGTCGCGACAGCGTCGCGTGGCACGGCGACCGCATCGGGCGCAGCCGCTCGGCGGACACCATGGTCGCCATCGTCTCCTTCGGCTCGCCCCGCCCACTCCTGCTGCGCCCGGTCGGTGGCGGCGAGAGCCTCCGCTTCCCGCTCGGTCACGGCGACCTGGTCGTCATGGGCGGCTCCTGCCAGCGCACCTGGGAGCACTGCATCCCGAAGACGACGAAGGCGGTCGGACCGAGGGTCAGCGTCCAGTACCGCCCCCGCGGGGTGGCCTGAGCGCCGTCCTCCCAGGTCAGCGGGCCTCTGGCGTCTTCGGCGGACCCCCAGGGACCCCCCGGTTTGCAGGGCCCTCAGAGGGCGTGTAATGTTCTCTCTGCACCGAGCGAGAACAGACCGGGCCGCAAGGCCTGGGAAACCGCCGGCCGAACCCCCTGAGGGTGAGCCGCTGCGGAACTCGGTGTACAGTGGGAACACCGCCACGAACGAGGGCCGAAGAGATTCGGTTGGGTTTCGTGCGCGTCCGCTCCTTGAGAACTCAACAGCGTGCCGAAAGTCAGTGCCATATAGTTAAACCCCCATTCGGCCTGGTCGTTCTGCGAT
>NZ_JBJHAH010000034.1:0-41413 GCF_054050915.1 Modestobacter sp. SYSU DS0875
AGCGCCGATGGTACTGCCCGGGGGACCGGGTGGGAGAGTAGGACGCCGCCGGACAATCTTTCCCGGAACGGGGTCGCAGCCACAGGCTGCGGCCCCGTTCCGGCGTTTCCGGGGTCGGTCACCGGCCATCCGACCGCCCCTTTCCCGGGCTGAGCCGGGCAATCCTGTTCGGGTCTTACCCCGAGGCCTTCTCGGGCTGACGCCCGCGCCTTCGGGGTTCGAATCCCGGGGCCCTCTCGGACACGCGCCCGGGCCTTTCTGGCGGAAGCCCCGGGTGCCGTCGAGAAGGCTCGCGCACCGGGGGTACGGGTGGGGTCCGGACGGCGACAGGCGGGGCATCAGCGCGCCTGGCGCCGCGGGGACGTGTCCGCCCCGGTCGGGCCGTGCTCGTAGTGGCGGAGGTGCCGGCGCACCCGCCGGCACGGCGGATGACCGGCCAGCGTCACGTGACGTCGATCGGAGCCGCCCTGGGCCACCCGGACAGCCGAGTGGCCGGCCACCTCGGGTGACCGGCCACTGGCCTCGCCGTTCTCAGGTCAGGGCACGGCTCGGCGCAACCCGGTCCAGGACAGACCGGCGAGCGCCACCGCGGCAACCGTGGGCAGCAGCAGCGTGTAGGTGTGCACGGTCTGGCCGCCCAGCCAGCGGCCGACGGTCGTCCACGCGCCCAGGCCGGTGATGAGGATGGTCAGTCCTCCGAACAGGAGGAGCGCGCCGATGCCCAGCGCCCACATCCCGGTCGTTCCCCACCGCTTGTAGACGACGCCGATCGCCATGCCGAGGAACGCGCAGGCGAGCATGGGCAGGCCGTACACGAGGGCCTGCAGCGCCGGATTGCCCACGTCCAGGGGGCCGGGGGCCCAGAATGGCAGTCCCACGCCCCAGCCATCGGTGGCGCTCTCGATGGCCTGCAGCACCGTCAGGGCGATGCCGTACCCCAGGGACTGGACGGCGGCGACCAGGGCGGTGCCCAGGTAGAACGTCCGCCGGCTGAGGCTCACGCCCATGGCGAAGGGGAACATCTGGGTCACTGCCTGGATGAAGACGATGAGCACGGTGATGTAGAGCGAGGCGAGCCCGCCGGTGATCCCGCCGCCGGGCTCCCGCGCGGCGACGTCGCCCAGTCCCCAGATGCCCAGGTTGATCACGAAGCTGATGGTCACGACCATCCACGGAACGCCCAGGATCACCAGCGGGTGCGCCAGGTGCATGCGGGCGGTGGCCAGGACGCGGTTCATCGGGAGACCTCCTCGAGGGCCGGGTCGACGGGGGCTCCCGGCCCGCGGGTCGCGGCCTGGCTCAGCGCGACCACCAGCTGCTGGATCGGCGTGGGTTCCACGGTGAGGCCTGCCCGGATCGCGGCGTCGCGGTCGGTCAGCGAGCCGGCCCGGACGATCGCGCGTGCGTGCCCGGCGAGGGACTCGGTGCGCAGCACCTGGTGTGCGGCGCCGAACGCGGCCACCGCGGGTGCGGAGCCGGAGACCGTCAGTGCGGTGGCCCGCAGCGACTCGGCGTCGGAAGCCAGGAGCACCCGGCCCCGGTCGATCAGGACGACGTGCTCGAGCAGGTCGCTGATCTCCTCGATCAGGTGCGTGGAGAGCACGACGGTCCGCGGGTGCTCGGCATAGTCGGCCAGCAGGCGGTCGTAGAACAGCTGCCGGGCTACGGCGTCCAGTCCGAGGTACGGCTCGTCGAAGAGGGTCAGCGGCGCGCGTGAGGCCAGTCCGAGCACCACGCCGACGGCGGAGGTCATGCCGCGGGAGAGCTTCTTGATCGCCCGCTTGCGGGGCAGGTCGAAGTCGTCCAGCAGCTGCTCGGCCAGGTCCCGGTCCCAGCGTGGGTACAACGTCGCCGCCACGTCGACGGAGTCCCGCACCCGGAAGTGGTCGGGATAGCGCTGGCTCTCCTTGATGAAGCACACCTGGCTGAGCACGGAGTCGTTCTCGTAGGGGCGACCACCCAGCACCTCGACCCGGCCGGACGTCGGCACGCGGTGCCCGGTGAGCAGCTGCATCAGGGTCGTCTTGCCCGCGCCGTTGCGCCCGAGCAACCCGGTGATGGTGTCGGCCTGGAACCCGACGGAGACGTCGGTCAGGGCGGTGTGGCCCCGGAACCGCATGGTGACCCGGTCGAGCGTCGCGGCGGTGCTCATGGCCGGCCCGTCCGTTCCCGGAGCATGGCGGCGATCTCGGGCACGCTGATCCCGACCTTCTCGGCCTCGATCAGCAACGGCGTCAGGTACTGGTCGGCGAACTCGCTGCGCCGCCGCTTCAGCAGCTGCTCGCGGGCGCCGGTGGCGACGAACATCCCCACTCCTCGTCTCTTGTAGAGAACCCCGTCCGCGACCAGCTGGTTCAGGCCCTTGGCGGCGGTTGCGGGGTTGATGCGGTGGAACGCGGCCAGCTCGTTGGACGAGGGGGCCTGGCTCTCCTCCGGGAGGGAGCCGTCGACGATCGCGTCCTCCAGCTGGGTTGCGACCTGCCGGAAGATCGGGCCGGCGTCCTCGTTCACGTCGCCCCGGCACCAACGAGACGAGCCTGGCGGCTCGTTGGTTCATTACTCATGTAGCGGCCCATAGATCTGGGCGTGCCACGGGCACAAGAGACCTGGGCCGGTCGCCGCTGCGACGGCCGGCGGGAGGGGCGCCCCCTCGGCCGCGGTGGACCGAGGGGGCGCAGTGGGTCAGCTCTGCTGCTCGTCCTCGTCGCGGGCGGCCTGGTCGAGCACCTGCGGGTCGTCGTCCACCCCGCCGGCGGGATCGGCGTTGCCGAGCGCGGTCTCGGCCGGCAACTGCTCGACGTGCTGCTTCGCGCGGGCCTTCAGGTCGTCGTCGGGACTGGTCATGCGTACCTCCTGGATGGTGGGGGGTGCGAGCGGCCCCTACCCCGCCGCGTCCCGGTGACCCCTTCGGTGGAGATCACACGGTCGTGGTCGCAGCTCGGCTCCAGTCCGGTACGCGATCGGCCGATGACAGGAAGACCAACTGATCTCATCTCGGGAGCCACCTCGGTGTCGTCGCTCACCCCCTCCTTCCTGCGCCGCAGCGTGCGCACGAAGCTCATCGCCGCCTTCCTCGGCGTCGCTGCCCTGTTGGTCGCACTCGGTCTGACCAACGTCGGGCAGATGAACTCCATCCACGGGCAGGTGGAGGACCTCTCGGCCCGGGACGTCACCCCGCTGGCGCACCTCCAGCAGCTGACCGACGACTACCAGTCCTACTCGGTGCACGGCCTGGTCGCCGGTCTGAGCGCCGCCACGGGCGACCTGGCCACCGCCCAGCTGCAGGGCGGCCTGCAGGTCGAGTCGAAGACCGCCACCGACGCCTCGGTCGCCGCCGTCGTCGACACGGTCCCCGCGGAGTTCCGGGCGCAGGCCGAGGCGCTGCGCGACCAGTGGGTCGAGATGGTCGACACCGACGCCGCCTACCAGGCCGGGCTGCAGGCCGGGCTCCCCAACGCCAAGGAGCTCGGCGACATCGCCACGGCGGCGTACCTGGAGCTGCAGGCGCAGGTCGGCGAGCTTGCCGACGCGCTGGTCGCCGACGAGGAGGCCAGCCGGGAGACGATCGGCGACAGCTTCTCCTCCGCGGAGACCCTCACCCTGATCCTGCTGGCCGCCGGGGTCCTGCTCGCGGTCGGACTGGGCTGGCTCATCGCCCGCGACATCCGCAGCCGCATCGAGCCGGTCCGCGCGGCCGCCGACGCCCTGGCTCGCGGCGACCTGACCTATCAGATCGACCGCACGTCCGAGGACGAGCTCGGTCAGCTGAGCGGTGCGCTGTCCCAGGGCGTGTCCCGGATCCGCGAGATGGTCGCCGACGTGATCGGCTCGGCCGGCTCGATGACCGGCCTGGTCCACGAGCTCACGACCGCCACCGCGGACGTCGTCGATGCCTCCCGCACCGGCGTCGACCACGCGCACACGGTCTCCGGGACCGCCCAGTCGGTCTCCGGCAACGTCGCGCAGCTGGCCACCGGCGCCGAGGAGATGACCGCCTCCATCCGCGACATCTCCCGCTCCGCCCAGCAGGCCGCGGCCGTCGCCGACGACGCCGTCCGGATCGTCGCCAGCACCAACGACACGCTGAACCAGCTCGGCAACTCCTCCGCCGAGATCGGCAACGTCATCAAGGTGATCACCGGCATCGCCGAGCAGACCAACCTGCTGGCGCTCAACGCCACCATCGAGGCGGCTCGCGCCGGGGAGCTCGGCAAGGGCTTCGCCGTCGTCGCCACCGAGGTCAAGGAGCTGGCCCAGGAGACCGCGAAGGCCACCGAGGACGTCTCCATGCGGATCCAGGCGATCCAAGCCGACTCCGGTCAGGCGGTGCAGGCGATCGCCCAGATCGGTGAGACCGTCGGGCAGATCAACGAGCTGCAGGCGACCATCGCCGCGGCGGTGGAGCAGCAGACCGCCGCGGCGGCGGAGATCGACCGGAACATCGGCGTCGCAGCCGAGGGCAGCCGGGACATCGCCTCCGGCGCGGAGGCGGTCACCGGTTCGGCCGAGACCAGCGCCGAGCGCGTCGAGGCCACCCGCAGCATTGCCGACCAGCTGGCCGGCCGGGCCGCGGACCTGGAGAGCCGGGTCGCGCAGTTCGTCGTCTGACGCTCCGGCCGGCACGGGGTCCCGGCGCTGCCGGGATCCCGTGCCGCGGCCGTCAGCGGCTCAGCTCACCCCGGGCGACGGAGACGCCGGAGTGGGTCGGGTCGCCGTCCAGCGGCTCGACCGAGACGTCGACCACCGGGTACTCGCCCAGGTCGACCCCGTCGGGCAGCGGCAGGGACGTCGCGCCGTCGGTGACCGTGCCGAGCTGCACCATGCCCGAGACGTCCGGCCGCAGCAGCCACACCTCGTAGTAGCCGTCGGTCAGCGCCGGCGCGGCCAGGTCGATCCGCAGCGCGCGGCGCCCGGCGGCCTCGCGCACCTCGGCCCGGCCCGACGCCTCCTCACCGTCCAGCGGGTCCAGACCGGCCTGGGCCACGACGGTCCCGCGGTCGTCCTGGAGGACCGTCACGCTGCCGGCCCCGACCACCCCGCCGACCAGCAGGGCTGCCGCGACGGCCAGCCAGCGCCGGGCCGGTGCCCGCCGCGGGCTCAACGGCACGATGTCGCCGTCGCCGTCGCCGTCGCCGTCGCCGTCGCCGTCGCCGTCGCCGTTCGCCAGTGACCGGACGTGGTTCGGAGGCGGCGCGGACGCGGGGGCCGCCGCCACGCCGGTCGCAGCGGCGATGGCCGCCCACACGCGGGGTGGCGGCTGCACCGGCTCGCCGGGGGCGGCGAGCTCGGGGACGGCGAGGACGCCGACGCTGCGCTGCAGCGAGGCGACCTCGGCCCGGCACTCGGCGCAGCCGGCCAGGTGGGTGGCGTCCTCGGGGGGCAGCGGCTCACGGAGGGCGGCGAGCGACAGCTGCTCAGGGGTGCAGTGCGGCACCGTCCACCTCCAAGCGGCTGCGCAGGCGCTCCAGTGTGCGCCGGATGTGGCTCTTGACGGTGCCCAGGGGCAGACCGGTGCGGTCGGCGATCTGGGCGTGGGTGAGGTCGGCGAAGAACGCCAGCTCGATGATGGTCCGCTGCGGCTGCCCGATCCGGTCCAACTCGCCGAGCAGCAGCACCCGGTCGGCGACCGCGGCGTCCAGCCCGTCGTCCGGCCCGCCCGCCGGCCGGCGCTGCGCGTCGACGACGGCGGCCTCGGTCGAGCGGCGTTGCCGTTCCCGGCGTGCCCAGGTGTCGGCGATCTTGTGCCGGCAGACCCCGACCAGCCAGGCCGGCAGCGGACCCCGGTCCGGGGAGTAGCCGGCCCGGCCGGTCCAGGCGCTGATGAAGACCTGCTGGGTGACGTCCTCGGCGTCCGGCCCGGGACCGAAGGCGCGCACCGCCATGCCGTGCACGGTGCCGGCCCAGCGGTCGTAGGCCAGCGCCAGTGCCTGCTCGTCGCCAGCGCGGAACCGCCGCGCGACGTCGTCGTCGCCCGGGTCGAGGGGCTCCTGAGGAGCGGCCGACCGCACGGTTCGACCGTAGAGGGTCGCCCTTCCGGCGGTCACGGCAGTGGCGTGGCGACGACGACGACGTTGTCGCGGTAGCTGCGCAGCTCCGGCAGGAACGGCCCGCCGCAGGTGACCAGCACGAGGCGGGGGTCGCCGGTGCGGCCGAACAGCTCGGCCAGCGGCACCTCCTGCTTGGAGACGAGTTCCCGGCTGGTCACCTGCCAGCGGGTCACCGCGCCGGCGGCGTCGGTGACCTCGATCTGCTGGCCGGGCTCCGCCTCCCGCAGCGGTGCCATGGCGCCCAGGCCCTGCTCGCGGCTGTCGACGTGCCCGGCGAGCACCGCCGAGCCCGCCGCGCCGGGCACCGGCCCGAAGCGGTACCAGCCCACCCGGTCCACCTCGGCGGGGATGGTCATCTGGCCGTCGTCCTCGACGCCGACCGGGTCGACCGTGGTGTCCACGCCCAGCGCCGGTACGGCGAGCCGTACCGGCGCCGGGCGGGCCTCCGGCGCCGCGCCGGGCGCGGCGTCGCGGGTGGGGACCGGGGGGAGGGCGCTGCCCGCCGGTGTGGTGGACGACGGGGGCGCGGTGGTCGGTGCGGCCGCGAGCGCCTCGCTCACCGGCGTCCCAGCCGAGGGCGCCGGGCGGGTGACCGCCCAGGCCGTCGGGGCGCCGACCGCGAGCGCGAGCCCGAGAGCCACACCTGCCGCCGCGCGTCGCACCATGCCTCCTCCCGCGTGCCCTCCTCCCCGGTCCTGCCGTCAGCTGCGGGTGCTGGCCAGCCGCCGCCCGGCGACCGCGGCGCCGGCCAGGCCGACCGCGGACAGCGCGAGCACGCCGGCCGGCAGACCGCCCTCGTCGGCCAGGCCCGCCGAGCCGCCGGGGACGCCGGACGGCGCGGAGTGCATCCCCTCGACGGTCTGCACCGCGAGCTCGTAGCCGGCCTCCTCGCTGCCCCACGCGTAGACGACCGTGTTCGCGCCCTCGGCCAGGGTCAGGTCGGCCGGGCCGATCGCCACGGTGTCCGTGCCGGCGACCACCACGTCGGCGCTCACGGTGCCGGCGGGGACGGTCAGGGACTCCTCGTCCGGGTTGGTCAGCCCGTCGACGACGACCTCCCCACCCGCCCGGACGTCGACCGCGGGCGCGGCGGCCACGTGGCGCACGGTGAGCCGCCCCTCGCCCGCCGGCACCGCGGAGGTGTCGTTGACGAACGGGGTCAGCGCGGGCGCGCCGGCCTCGGTGAGGTGTGCGACGACGGTGGCGTTCGCGCCGGCCGGGACCGCCACGTCCATGGCCGACAGCAGCGGCTCCCCGGACGCGTCCGCGGCGTCGGCCGGGTGGAGCTCCAGGTCGTACTCCCCGCCGGGCAGCGTGAGCGGCCCGGCGAGGGTGCCCGGCTCGAAGTCGTCGATCAGCCGCTCGCCGTTGGCGTAGACGTCGACCGGGGTGTCCGGGACGCCGTGCAGCACCGAGACGGTCGCGGTGTGCGAGTCGGCGAGCGCGGGGGTGGCCGCGAAGAGCAGGGCGAACGCGCCGGTGGCGCCGGCGGTCAGGGCGATCGGGCGGGACGTGTTCACGGTGACGTTCCTTCCGGTGGAGTGGACTGTCACCTGGTTCTTCCGGCCCACCCCCGGTCCTGGATGCAGCGCCGCCCGGATCCGGGTTCAGCCGGCCAGTGCGCGAGCCAGCACCTCGAGGTCCGCCGGTGCCGCGTCCAGGTGCGGTGACACCCGCAGCACCGGGCCGCTCAGCTCCGGCCGGGCCCGCTCCCGGCCGACGGCGGTGACGACGACGCCGTGCTCGACCCGCAGCCGCTGCACGGTCTCGCGGACGTCGACACCGGTCGGTGGGCGCAGGGTGGTGATCGCCGTCGGCTCCTCGCGTGGCTCGACGACCGCCCAGCCGCCGCACCCGTCCAGCAGCTCGCGGGTGGCGCGGCCCAGCGCGGCCAGCCGGGCCCGCACCCGGTCCGGCCCGGCGGCGAGGTGCTCGCCGATCGCCCGCACCAGCCCGACCCGGCCGGCGAGGTGCCCCTCGTGCGACTCGTACCAGCGGGCGTGGTCGACGCCCGCGCCGCCGTCGTCGTACAGCCCCGGGTCGGTCTGCGGGGTCATCCGGGCGGTGACCGACGGCCGCATCGCCAGGAACCCGACGCCCCGGGGGCCGGCCAGCCACTTGCGCGAGGTGCCGTACGTGACGTCGGCGGGCAGGTCGCAGTCGACGTGCCCCAGTGCCTGGGCCACGTCGAGCACGAGCGGGACGCCGGCCGCCCGGCAGGCGGCCGAGATCTCCCGGGCCGGCTGGACGACGCCGCGGTGGCTGGCCACCACGGTGAGGTGCACGAGCGTGGGCGGGGCGGTCCGCAGCACCCGCTCGACCCCCTCGACGTCGGCCCGGCCCAGCGGGTCGGTGGGCAGCAGCACCGGCGTCAGGCCGGCCGCGGTGAACGCGGTGACGTTGTGCCAGTACTCGCCGGGGAGGAGTCCGACGGTGCTGCCCGCAGGCAGTCGCCACCCGGCGAGCAGCGTGCGCAGCGAGTCCTGCGCGCTCCCGGTGAAGGCGACGTCGGCGGCGGCCGTCCCGACCAGCCCGCCCAGCACCGACCGGCCCTGCTGCAGCAGCCCCTCGACGTCCCGTTCGGCGTGGGCCCCCGCCTCCGCCTGGCGGTGGGCGTGCGCGGCGACCGCGGCCAGGACCGCGGTGCTCTGCCGGCTGCACGCCGCGGTGTCCAGGTGGGTGCCGGCCGCGCGGGGGCGGGCCGCGCGCCAGGCGTCGCCCAGGTCGTCGTGGGGCAGAGGGAGGTCGCTCACCCGCACGACGCTAGGTCAGCCGGGTCGGCGCGCGACCGGTCCACCGGCAGGCCACTGCCGGGACGGGCGGGATCGGCGGGTCAGGCCGGGGTGGCGAGGGAGAGGGCGAAGTCGCCGGCGGGGTCGGTCCACCAGTGCGTGACCTGCAGGCCCGCGGCGCCGAGCTCGGACTCCACCCGCTCGCGGCGGAACTTCGCGGAGATCTCGGTGCGCAGCTCCTCCCCGGCGGCGAAGGGCACCTCCAGGTCGAGGGCGGCCACGCGCACCACCTGGTCCCGCACCGAGCGCAGCCGCATCTCGATCCACTCCCGCTCGGCGTCCCAGACCGCGACATGGGCGAACGCGTCGAGGTCGAAGTCGGCTTCCAGCTTCCGGTCGAGCACCGCCAGCACGTTGCGGTTGAACGCGGCGGTGACCCCGGCCGCGTCGTCGTAGGCGCGCACCAGCCGGTCGGGGTCCTTGACCAGGTCGGTGCCGAGCAGGAAGGCGTCGCCGGGCTGCAGGGTGGCGGCGAGCGCGCGGAGGAAGGCGGCGCGATCGGCCGGCTCCAGGTTGCCGATGGTGGAACCGAGGAATGCGACCAGCCGGCGGCCCTCCCGCGGCAGCTCGGCCAGGCCGGTGGTGAAGTCGGCGACGACGGCGTCCACGGCCAGCTCCGGGCGTTCGGCGGCCAGCGCGGTTCCGGCCGCCCGCAGCACCGACGGGTCGACGTCGACCGGCACGAACCGGCGCAGGGTGCCCGCCCGAGCCAGTGCGTCGAGCAGCAGCCGGGTCTTCTCCGACGTCCCGCTGCCCAGCTCGACCAGCGTGTCGGCGCCGGTGGCCGTGGCGATCTCCCCGGCGTGGTCCTCCAGCAGCGCCCGTTCGGTGCGGGTCGGGTAGTACTCGGGCAGCCGGGTGATCTCGTCGAACAGCTCGCTGCCGCGCTCGTCGTAGAACCACCGCGGCGGCAGCGTCCTCGGCGTCGAGGTGAGGCCGGCCAGCGCGTCGGCGCGCAGCGCGGCGCCGGTGTCGACCGGGCCGAGGTGGTCGGTCAGCGAGAAGGGCACGGGGCGGGCTCCGATCCGTCCAGCGGGGTGAGGGTGAGGCCGTCGGGGGTGACCTCGACGAGGGTCCGGTCGGGGACGTCGGACCACCGGGGGTCGTCGTCCCAGGGCTCGCTGGCCAGGGCCGTCCCCTCGTCGGTGGCCAGGACCGAGAGGGTGTCGCCCCAGGTGGTGGCCAGCAGCCGGGCGCCGTCGGCGGCGAGCAGGTTCAGCCGGGCACCGGGGTCGGCGGCGCCGACCTCGCGCACGGTGTCGGCGAGGGCGGCCATGCCCCGGCGGAACACCAGCGCGGCCAGCAGGGCGCTGTCCACGGTGGACTCGGCGTCGGCCGTGGGCGGCAGGGCGGCGCGGTCGACCCGGCCGTTGTGCGACAGCAGCCATCGGCCGTCGGTGAACGGCGCGACCGCGCTCTCCTCGATCGGCATGCCCACCGTCGCGGACCGGACGGCGGCCAGCACGCAGCCGGCAGAGACGGCCGGGGCGACCGAGGCGAACGACGCGTCGCCCCACAGGGGGCGGGCCGAACGCCAGCGGGCCGGCTCGACCCGGCCCGGCGCCCAGAAGCCCACGCCCCAGCCGTCGGCGTTGACCGTGCCGTACCGCTGCCGGCGGGGGGCGTAGGACTGCACCAACAGCGACGACGGCGGCTCCAGCGTGAGCGACGCCAGCGTTCGCGGACGACCCAGCCAGGCGAGGTGACGGCACATCAGGCGGCTCCGGTCATGCGTCGAAGGCCAGCCGGAACCCGCTGAACACCTGACGCCGCACCGGGTGGTCCCAGTTGCGGAAGCTCGGCCGCACGACCGAGGGGCCCACGGCCCAGGAGCCCCCGCGGAGCACCTTGTAGTCACCGCCGAAGAACGGGGCCGAGTAGTCGGCGTACAGCATCGGGGTGAAGCCGGGCCACGGGGTGAAGTCCGAGGAGGTCCACTCCCACACGTCGCCCATCAGCTGCTCCGCGCCGTAGGCCGAGGCGCCGGCGGGGTAGGCCCCCACCGGCGCCGGGCGCAGCGCCTGCCCGCCGAGATTGGCCAGCCCCGGGGTGGGGTCGGTGTCGCCCCACGGGAAGCGGCGGCGCCGGTGGCGCACCGGGTCCCAGACCGCGGCCTTCTCCCACTCCACCTCCGTCGGCAGCCGGCCGCCGGCCCAGGCGGCGTAGGCCTCCGCCTCGAAGAAGGTGACGTGCTGGACCGGTTCGTCCGCGGGCACCTCCTCGACCAGCCCGAACCGGGTGCGGGTGCCGCCGCGCCCCCAGAACTGGGGTGCGCTCAGCCCGGCCGCGCACCGGTGCTCCCAGCCGCGCGCCGACCACCAGCGCGGCTGCTCGTACCCGCCGTCGGCGACGAACGCGGCGAACTCGGCGTTGGTCACCGGCACCCGCCCGATCCGGAAGGCCGGGACCTCGACCGGGTGCGCGGGCCGCTCGTTGTCCAGCGAGAACGGCTCGTCGGCGGCGTCCACCCCCAGGGTGAACTCCCCGCCGGGTACCAGCACCGTCGTCCCGGCCAGGCCCGGCCGGCCGGGTGGCAGCGGGGTGCCCGGGCCGAGCGCCGCCGGGCCGGTGCGCAGCTGCAGCGTCTGCAGCATGGTCTCGTCGTGCTGCTGCTCGTGGCTGACCACCATCGCCACGTCGAACGGGTCGTCCTCGGCGGTGAACCGGTCGAGCCGGTCCAGCACCCGCCCGCGGACCTCCCGGCAGAAGGCGCGGGCCTCCACCGGGGGCAGCAGCGGCAGCCGGTCCCGGGTCGCCCGCGGGTGGGTGAACGCGTCGTAGAGCTGCTCGACGTCGGGCGGCAGCAGGCCGCGGCACGCGGCGTTGCCGCCGCGCAGCAGCCACAGGTCCTCCTGCTGGCCGACGTGGGCGAGGTCCCAGACCAGCGGGCTCATCAGCGGGGAGTGCTGACGCAGCAGCTCCGGCTCGTCGAGGTCGGTCAGGTGCAGGGTGCGGTCCCGGGCGGCGGTGAGCTCCCGGGCCAGCTGCTCGCGCAGGTCGGTCACGTCTCCTCCTCGGAGGTGTCGTCGGCGGCCGCCCGGAGCGCGGCCGCCGGGCCGTGGGCTCGGGCGGTGGACAGCAGGGCGTCGCCGGGGGAGCCGTGCTCGTCGACGAGGCCGGCCAGCGCCTCCACCTCGCGGCGCAGGTCGATCGGGGCCCGCCCGGCCGCGGCGGCCAGGCAGGCCCGGGCGGCACGGTGCAGCGCCGGATCGGCCAGCCCGAGCCGGGCCGCCCGGGTCCAGGCGCCGGCCACCGGCTCGGTCGCGGCGGCGGCCGTGTCGGCGGCGACCGGGTCGTCCAGCAGGACCGCGGTCACCGCCGCCAGCGCCGGCCACCAGCGGGCCGGGGCGGCGTCCAGGTAGCGGATCTCCAGGAACCCACGCAGCCGGACCGGCGGGAACAGCGTGGTCAGGTGGTAGTCGAGGTCATCGGCCGTCGGGGCCCGGCCGGCGAGCGGCGCGCCGGCCAGCCAGTCGCCGAACGGCACCCGGGCGCGTACCGGAACCGCCCCGCCGCCGGCGTCACGGACCAGCATCACCGGCGCGGCCATCGCGTACGCGGCCCACTCGGCCGACGGGTCGGTGCGGCCCAGCAGTGGACCGCAGCGCGCCTGGTCGAGGTCGCCCCAGACCTGCTGCCGACTGGAGCGCCATCCGGTCTCCCGCCCGGCCAGCAGCGGCGAGCACGCCGAGACCGCCACCAGCACCGGACCGAGCGCGTGCGCCAGCCGCACCCGGTCGGCCCATCCCCGTTCCGGCCCGGCCTCCAGGTTGACCTGCAGCGAGGCGGTCGCCGTCATCATCGCCAGGCCGGCCCGGCCGCAGCCGACGGCGCCGAAGTGCTCGGCCATCGCGACGTAGCGGGGCCCCGGGGACACCCGCCCGGGCGGCCGGCAGGGATCGGCGCCCAGCGCCGCCAGCCCGAGCCCGGCCCGGCGCAGTTCCGCCCGGACGACGGCGTGGTCGCGGCGCAGCGCACCGATCGCGGCGGAGACGTCCGGGAGCGGCGGACCGGACAGCTCGACCTGGCCGCCCGGTTCGAGGGTGACCAGGCTGGCGCCGGGCAGCGGGGGCAGGTCCGCGACGGCGTGGCGCACCCGCGCCCAGGGCACCCGGCGGGCCGGCTCGGCCAGGTCGACGGCGTGGGCCTCCAGCTCCAGCCCGACCCGGCCGGGAGGGGACGCCCGCAGGGCGGTACCGGCGATCCGGGCCCGCGCACCGTCGGCGTCGAGCGCGTACCCGCTGTCCGGCGCCGCAGACGCTCGTGCCGGTGGAGCCGGCTGTGCTGGTGCGGCCACGGCCACCCCCTCCAGGTCCGGACCGGTCGCTGACGACCGCGGGTCTTTGCGGGGGCGGGTCACCGGGATGGCGCCGTCCTCGTGGTCCATCTTGCACGGACGACTCCGATCCGCAACCCGTTCGGGAGTGGCGTCCCGGGGGACGGCGGGCCCCGGGCCACCCGTCCGGGGGGGCGTGGTCGGACCGAGGACTGGCTGCGCCGCGGCCGGGTAGGGAGGCCGGGGACACGCTGCCGATACACGGGGTGGCAGACGATCGGCAGGACGGAGAACCGCGCGCATGGACGAGGCAGCAGGGCCCGGGGTGCACCGTGCGCTCGTCGCCTCCTCCGATGCCCAGTTGGTCGACGGTGCGGTCGCCTTCGTCGACGCCGGGCTGGCGGCCGGGCAGCCGGTCGTGGTGGTCAGCACCGAGCCCACCGCGGCCCTGCTGCGGGAGCGGATCGGTCACCGGCCGGAGATCGCCTGGGCCGCCTGGGCCGACGTGTACGGGAACGGGCCGGCTGCGGCCATCACCGCTGTCCGCCGGCTCGGGGGGCAGCACCGCGGCGACGGCGGCGTCGTCCGGGTGGTGCTCGAGCCGCTGCCCGGTCCCGATCCGGACACCTGGCGGGAGTGGCAGCGCTACGACGCGGTGCTGGACCACTCGCTGACCGAGGCCGCCGAGCTGGGTGAGGACAGGCTGGTGGTGCTCTGCCTGGTCGACACCCGGCGGGTGCCCGAGCCGCTCGTGGTGGCCGCCGTCGCGACGCACCCGTTCGTCGTCGTCGACGGCGAGCTCCGGCCCAACCCCGACCACGTCGACCCCGCCGAGTACCTGACCTCGCTGCCGATCCCGCCCGAGCCGCTGGAGCGGACCGAGCCGCTGGTGCGCGCCGACGGCGTGCGCGACCTGCGTGGACTGCGTCGCGACCTCGCCGCCCGCGCCGCCGCGGTCGGCCTGCCGCCGGGGTCGGAGCCGGCGCTGGAGGACTTCCTGCTCGCCGTCGACGAGATGACCACCAACGCGCTGCGGCACGGGCGCCCGCCGGTCGACCTGCGGCTGTGGATCGACGCCGACCGCCTGGTGTGCACCGTCACCGACCGCGGCGCCGGGCTCCAGGACCCGTTCATCGGCTACGGGCCGGCGCACGGCGACGACCTCTCCCTCGGCGGCATGGGGCTGTGGCTGGCCCGGCAGCTGTGCGACCACGTCGACATCACCCCCACCGACGAGGGCGTGCGGGTACGGCTGACCACCGTCCTGCGGTGAGCGCCGGCCGGGACCGCGACGCGGCGGGCCGGGCGCGCAATGCCCGGCCCCGGGATGCCCTCGGCCGGCCGCTGCCCCACGGCGCGGTCGGGGAGCCGCGGGCTCCCGAGGGCGTCGTCCGGGAGCCGGCGGAGTCGCTGGCCGAGGCCCAGCAGCTGCTGGACGCCGGCCGCCCCTTCCACGCCCACGAGGTGCTGGAGGACGCCTGGAAGTCCGGCCCGGACGACGAGCGCGACCTGTGGCGCGGGCTGGCCCAGCTGGCCGTCGGGCTGACCCACGCCGCCCGGGGCAACGCCGCCGGCGCGGCCGCCCTGCTCGCTCGGGGGGTGCGTTCGCTGTCCACCGCCGGGGCGGCGGCGCGCCGGCACGGGGTGGACGACGCCGGCCTGATCGCCTGGGGCAGCCGGCTCGCGGACGACGCCGCGGCCGGCCGCCCCCTGGACCTCACCCCGCCCCGGCTCGGCGCGGGCCCGGGGTGAGACTGGCCCGGTGACCGACGACCTCGCTGTCTCCTTGGACGCTGTCTCCTTGGACGCTGTCTCCTTCGACGCGCTGAGCGAGGACTCGCTGCGCGCCGCCGGCAGTCTGAAGTGGACGAAGTACGGCACCGCGCTCGGCGCGTTCGTCGCCGAGATGGACTTCGGCACGGCGCCGGTGGTGACCCGGGCGCTGCACGAGGCGGTCGACGCCGCGGCGTTCGGGTACCTGCCGGCCGCCGTCCAGCAGGACCTGGCCGCGGCCTGTGCCGGGTGGCAGGCCGAGCGGTACGGCTGGCCGGTGCCCGCCGAGCGGGTGGCGCCGCTGGCCGACGTCGTCGCGGGGCTCACCGCCGCGATCGACCACTTCACCCCGCCCGGCGCACCGGTGGTGCTGCCGACCCCCGCCTACATGCCGTTCCTGCGGGTGCCCGGGGAGCGCGGGCGCGAGGTCGTGCAGGTGCCGATGGTGCCCGGCGCCGACGGTCGGCCGACGTACGACCTGGCCGGCATCGACCGGGCGCTCGCCGGTGGTGGGCTGTTCGTGCACGTCAACCCGCACAACCCGCTCGGCCGGGTGTTCACCGAGACCGAGCAGCTCGACCTGGCCGAGGTGGTGGCGCGGCGCGGGGCGCGGGTGTTCGCCGACGAGATCCACGCGCCGCTGGTGTACCCGGGGCAGGCGCACCGGCCCTACGCGTCGCTGTCGCCGCTCACCGCCGCGCACACGGTGACCGCGACGTCGGCGTCCAAGGCCTGGAACCTGCCCGGCCTCAAGTGCGCGCAGCTGGTGCTCTCCAACGACGCCGACGCCGCGCACTGGGCCCAGGTGGGGGAGCGGGCCGAGCACGGCTGCTCCACCCCCGGCGCGATCGCGAACACCGTCGCCTACCGCGCGGGTGGTCCCTGGCTGGACGGCGTCCTCGGCTACCTCGACGGCAGCCGGCGGCTGCTGGGCGAGCTGCTCGCCGAGCACCTGCCGCAGGTGCGGTACACCCCGCCGGAGGGCACCTACCTGGCCTGGCTGGACTGCCGGGAGCTGGGCGTCGCGGAGCCGCTGGGGGAGTTCTTCCGCCGCGAGGCCGGGGTGGCGCTGATCGACGGCAGCGAGTGCGGCGCGGCGGGCGCGGGGCACGTGCGGCTCACCCTGGCCACGCCGCGGCCGGTGCTCCGCACGATCGTCGAGCGTCTCGCCGCCGCCGTGGGCTAAGAGCGCGCGCTTTCTCGCGAGAAGGCGCGCGCGCTTTCTCGCGAGAAAGCACCTGGGCGGGGGGAGGCGGGGAGGGCGTCCTGTGTGGATCATGGGGGCGTGCCCGAGTTGCCCGAGGTGGAGGCGCTGGCCGCGTTCCTGCGGGAGAACGCCGTCGGCCGGATCGTGACGCGCGTCGACCTCGCGGCGGTCCAGGCGATCAAGACCTTCGACCCGCCGCTCTCCTCGCTCGCCGGGCTGGAGGTCACCGGGGCGTCCCGGCACGGCAAGTTCCTCGACCTGGACGTCTCCGGGCTGCACCTGGTGGTGCACCTGGCCCGGGCCGGCTGGCTGCACTGGCGGGAGGGGCTGCCGACCGCCCCGCCCAAGCCCGGCAAGGGGCCGCTGGCGCTGCGGGTCCACCTCGCGCCGCTGGACACCGGCCCGCCCGCCCCCGGCTTCGACCTCACCGAGCAGGGCACCCGCAAGGGCCTGGCGGTGTACCTCGTCCGCACGCCGGGCGAGGTGCCCGGGGTCGCCCGCCTCGGCCCGGACGCGCTCGAGCTGGACACCGAGCAGCTCGGCGCGCTGCTGGCCGGCAAGCACGCGCAGCTCAAGGGCACGCTCACCGACCAGACCGTGCTCGCCGGCGTCGGCAACGCCTACTCCGACGAGATCCTGCACGCCGCCCGGCTCTCCCCGTTCAAGATGGCCGACAAGCTGACCGACGACGAACTCCTCCGGCTGCACGCCGCGCTGCGGGAGGTGCTCACCGGCGCCCTGGACCGCCAGCTCGGGCAGCGCGCGGCCACCATGAAGGGCGAGAAGCGAGCCGGGCTGCAGGTGCACGCCCGCACCGGGCTGCCCTGCCCGGTCTGCGGGGACGCCGTCCGCGAGGTCTCCTTCGCCGACACCTCGCTGCAGTACTGCCCCACCTGCCAGACCGGCGGCAAGCCGCTGGCCGACCGTCGGATGTCCAAGCTGCTGCGCTGAGCGCAGGATGGGCCCATGGCCCTGGTGACGTTCGACCTGTTCAGTGCGCTGATCGACTCCCGGACCGGGGGGTCGGCGGCGTTCGCCGCGCTCGCCGCCGGGCACGGCTGGGACCTCGACGGCGGCGACCTCTACGACGACTGGGACGCCCGGAACAAGGCCTCGCAGCAGGACACCGCCGAGTGGGTGCCCTTCGCCGAGCACTGCCGCCGGGCGCTGGCCGCCACCTACGCCGCGCGCGGGCTGGACGCCGACCCGACCGCCGACGTCCTCGCCCTGCTGGACTCGCTGCCGGACTGGCCGCTGTGGCCCGACGTCGGCCGAGCGCTGCCGCTGGTGGCCGAGCGGCACACGGTCGGGGTGCTCTCCAACGTGGACGACGTGCTGTTCCGCCGCACCCGGGCCGCCGCGCTCGTCGCCGACGACGCCGTGCTCACCAGCGAGCGGCTCAGCGCCTACAAGCCGCACCCGGAGATCTACCGGCGGGCAGCCGCCGCCGGCGTGGAGGTGCACGTGCCCGCCTCGGCCCGGGACACCCGCGGCGCCCTGGAGGCCGGGCTGGCCGTCGTGCGGGTGGCCCGCCCCGGGCACCGGGTCGACCCGGCGGGCCCGCAGCCGGAGCACGAGGTCGAGGACCTGACGGGGCTGCCCGCGACCCTCGCCCGGCTCACCGGCGGGAGCTGAGCCGGCCCCGCCGCGCCCGCGCGGCCACCGTGCCGACCAGCCCGCTCTCCGGGCCGGACTCGGTGTCGGCCGAGCCGACCGCGCTCCACCAGTCGGTCAGCGGGGGCGGGGCGAGCACGTCGATCCGTTCGCCGGGCCGCGGGACGACGACCTGCACGTCGCGCTCGCCGGCCGCGGCCAGCAGGCGCTGCACCGGCTCGGCCCAGCGGTGGAAGGCCAGGTTGAAGGTGGCCCAGTGGATCGGCAGCAGCACCCGGCCGCCCAGGTCGCCGTGGGCCCGGACCGCCTCCTCCGGGTCCATGTGGATGGCGTGCCAGGCGTCGTTGTAGGCGCCGATCGGCTGCAGGGTGAGGTCGAAGGGCCCCAGCCGGGCGCCGATCCCGGCGAAGGCCGGGGTGTAGCCGGTGTCGCCGCCGAAGAAGACCCGCCGCTGCGGCCCGGTGACCACCCAGGAGGACCACAGCGTGGTGTCCCGGGCGAAGAAGCGGCCGGAGAAGTGCCGGGCCTCGGTGCAGGTGAGGGTCAGCCCGGCGATCGTCGTCGCCTGGTCCCAGTCCAGCTCCACCACCCGGTCCTCGGGCACGCCCCAGCGGCGCAGGTGGGCGCCGATGCCCAGCGGGACGACGAAGGGTGCGGACTGGGTGCGCACCAGCGCGCGCACCGAGGGCAGGTCGAGGTGGTCGTAGTGGTCGTGGCTGATCAGGATCGCGTCGACCGCGGGCAGGCTGGCGATCGGCGCCGGCGCCGGGTGCAGCCGGGTCGGTCCGAACACCGGGGACGGCGAGACCCGCTCGCCCCAGACCGGGTCGAGCAGCACCAGTCGGCCGTCGATCTCGAGCAGCGCGCTCGAGTGCCCGTACCAGGTGACCGCCAGCTCGCCCGCCTCCGCGGGCACCTCCGGCGTGGCCAGCGGGATCGGCGCGCCGGGCAGGCCCTTGTGCCGGTCCTCGTGCCACTGCCGGAGCAGGCCGTTGCGGGCGTTCGCCGGCTCCAGCGCGGGGGTCGGCATGCTGTTGTGGAACTTCCCGTCGGCGAACTGCGGGGAGCCGGTCACGGTCGGGCGGAGACGGCGCTGGCTCGCGCCGAGCGCCGTCGGCAGGCCCCAGGCGGCCCGGGCCAGCCAGGTCACGCCACCGGCGAGGGCAGCGACGGCGGTGAGGGAGGCGGTGCGGCGGAGATCGGGCACGCCCTCCAGCATCCCCGACTCGGCTGTGTGCTGCCCGGGAAGTGGCACAGACGACGTCCGGGCCCCGCCCACCAGGGTGGACGGGGCCCGGGCCGACCTCCTCCAGGGGCCCGCCCCTGAGCGTGCGAGGGGTGGGGAGGAGGAGGTCCTTCATCAGCCGGCGATCGCGGCCACCGGTGGGGTCTTCGCCGCGCGCCGGGCGGGGAGCACCGAGGCGAGCAGCCCGGCCACCGTCGCGACGACGACGATCGCCGCCACCTGCAACCACGGCACGCTGACCACGACCTCGCCCACCTCGCCGAGCGCCGCGGCCGCACCGGCCGCGCCGTACGCCCCGCCGACCAGCACCCCGATCACCGCGGCCACCCCGGCGACGAGCACCGCCTCCCAGGCCAGCAGCGCACGGAGCTGACCCCGGGTCAGGCCCAGGGCCCGCAGCAGCCCGCTCTCCTGGCGCCGCTCGACCACCGAGAGGGCGAGGGTGTTGCCCACGCCGATCAGCGCGATCAGCACGGCCACCCCCAGCAACCCGGTGACCACCAGCAGCAGCACGTCGACCACCTGGTCGATCGCCGCCCGCTCGCTGGCCAGGCCGGTGACCCACGCCGTGGGCACGGCGACGCCGGCCAGGTCGGTGACGTCGTCGATCGCCGCGGTCTGGTCGGCGTCGTCGGCCAGCCGCAGCCAGGCGGTGTCCGGGGCCGCGTCCGGCACCAGGGCGCGCAGGTCCGCGTCGTTGAGCAGCGGCGCGTCGTTGTCGCCGGCCACCACGGTCAGCTCCCGCGACCGGTCGCCGGCGGTCAGGGTCACGCTGTCGCCCACCCCCGTGCCCCAGCTCTCCCGGGTCCAGCGGGACAGGGCGACCTCACCCAGGGCGGGCAGCGTCGTGTCCGCGGTGGAGCGCAGCACGGGCAGCGCCTCCTCGGGGTCGACCCCGAGGGCCCAGGTCTCCCAGTCGTCCGGGCCGGTGACCGTGGCCCCGACCAGGGTGGTCCGGGCCACCACGCCGTCCACCGCCTCGAGCTGCCCCGGCAGCGACGCGGGCAGCGCCGTGCCGCCGCCCTGGACGATCACGTCGGTCGGGTAGGCCGCGGCCAGCCCGGCCTGCGCCGTCGCCCGGGTGGAGGAGGCGCCGACCACCATCGCCGTGGTCAGGGTGACGCCGATGATCAGCGCGGTCGCGGTGGCCGCCGTCCGGCGCGGGTTGCGGGAGGCGTTGCCCGCCGCGAGCCGGCCGGGCAGTCCACCGACGCGGCCGAACAGCCGGCCGGCCGCGGCGACCACCGGCGGCACCGCCCGCTGGGCGAGCAGCAGCCCGCCCAGCGCGCTGAGCACCCCGCCGGGGAGCGTGATCAGGATCTCCGCGGAGGTGACGCCGTACACCATGAGGGCCACGCCCGGCACCACGAGCAGCAGCCCGAGCACCAGGCGCACGACGCCGCCCCGGGAGCGCAGCGGTGCCGGGTCGGTGGGCCGCAGCGCGGCCAGCGGCGCCACCCGGGTGGCGGCCCGGGCGGGGGCGATGGCGGCCAGCAGGGTGGTCAGGGTGCCGACGGCGAGGCCGGCGAGCACCGCGTAGAGCGGCAACGACACCCCGGACAGCGGGATCGGCGAGTCGGTGCTCCCGACGATCGCCGAGACCAGCGCGGCCAACCCGATGCCGGCGAGCACCCCGAGCACCGAGGCGGCCAGCCCGGTCACCGCGGCCTCCCCGAGCACGCTGCGCCGGATCTGCCGGGCGGTGGCGCCGACGCAGCGCAGCAGCGCGAGGTCGCGGGTGCGCTGGGCCAGCAGCACGGCGAAGGTGTTGGCGATGACCAGCCCGGCCACCAGCACGGCCACGGTGCCGAAGACCAGCAGGATGGTGGTGAGGACGTCCGCGTCACCGGTGATCTCCGCGGCGGCGTGCTCGGCCTGCTCCGTGCCGGTGCGCACGGTCAGGTCCCCGTCGGTCAGCCTGCTGCGCACCGCGGCGGCCAGGGCGGCCGGGTCGGTGCCGGTGGTGCCGGCGATCCGCAGCTCGGTCGGCTCGGTCGCACCCCATGCCCGGGTCTGGTCCGGGGTGGCCCAGAGCCGCCCGTACAGGCCGGCCGTGGGGTCACCGCGCAGGTCGACGACGCCGGTGACGGTGGCGTCGGTGGTCACCGCGGCGCCCTCGTCGTCGTAGACGGTGACCGGGACGACGTCGCCGACCTCGGCACCCACCCGCTCGCTCACCGCCACCTCACCCGGGCGGACCGGGAGGGCGCCGGCGGACAGGTGCTGCCAGCGCAGCGACGGCTCGCCGGCGACGGACTGGATCTCCGCGTACTGCGCCCCGGAGCGCCCCGGAGGGACGATCTGCGCGTAGGCCTCCCAGGTGGGGTCGACCGCCTGCACGCCGTCCACGGCGGTGAGCTCGTCGGCGACGGCCGCCAGCCCCTCGCCGCGCTCGGTGGTCACCACGACGGCGGTGTCGACGTACTGCGCGCCGGCCGCCTCCAGCACGGTGGCCTTCGAGGTCTCGTTGAGCACCAGCGTGGCGACGACGAAACCGACGGCGATGACGATCGCCAGCGTGGAGGCGACCAGCCGGCCCGCGTGGGCGCGGATGCTCGCCCTGGTGACTGTGGACATGGCCCCGGTGCGCACCGGTCAGTCCCCCAGCCCGCGCAGCGCGCTGATGACCGAGTCGACGGTGGGCTGCTGCAGCTCGCCGGCCAGCCGGCCGTCGGCCAGCAGCACCACGCGGTCGGCGTAGGAGGCGGCCACCGGGTCGTGGGTGACCATGACGACGGTCTGCCCGGTCTCCCGCACGCTCGAGCGCAGCAGGTCGAGCACCTCGGCGCCGGAGCGGGAGTCCAGGTTGCCGGTCGGCTCGTCGGCGAAGACGACGTCGGGGCGGGGGAGCAGCGCCCGGGCGACGGCGACCCGCTGCTGCTGGCCACCGGAGAGCTCGTGCGGTCGGTGGTGCAGGCGGTCGCGCAGGCCCAGCCGCCCCACGACGTCGTCCATCCAGGCCCGGTCGGGCCGCTGGCCGGCCAGCTGCATCGGCAGCAGCATGTTCTCCTGCGCGTCGAGCACCGGCAGCAGGTTGAAGGCCTGGAAGACGAAGCCGATCCGCTCGCGGCGCAGCTTGGTGAGCTGCTCGTCGCGCAGGCTGGTCAGCTCGGTGTCGCCCAGCCAGATCTGGCCGCCGGTGGCGGCGTCGAGCCCGGCCAGGCAGTGCATGAGCGTGGACTTGCCCGAGCCCGAGGGGCCCATGATCGCGGAGAAGGCACCGCGCTCGAAGTCGACGTCGACCCCGCCGAGTGCGTGCACCGCGGTCTCGCCGGCGCCGTAGGTCTTGCGCAGCCCGCGGGCGCGGGCGGCGGCGGAGTAGCCGGCGGCCGGCGGCTCGCCGGGGACGGACAGGACGGGAACGGACACTTCGGGCCTCCGGACGGACGTGGTCGTTGACGGTGCTCACGCTCTCGTCCGGGGCCGTCACCGCGCGTCGCCGTCCGGGCTGGTCTTCCGGCGCTGCCGCTGCCCCCCGGGGTTGACCCCGCCGTCATCCCCGGGACTGACCCTCCGGCCTTGGTCGGGGAGAAGCCCGGGGACTTGATCGGGGAGAAGCCCGGGGACGCGCTCAGGCGGGGGCGTCGCGCAGCAGGTCGGCGGGGGCGACCAGGCCGGTGCGGTAGGCGAGCACCACGGCCTGCACCCGGTCGCGGCTGCCGGTCTTGGCCAGCACCCGGCCCACGTGCGTCTTCACCGTCGCCTCGCTGACGAACAGCCGCTCGGCGACCTCGGTGTTGGTGGCGCCGTAGGCCATCAGCACCAGCACCTCCTTCTCCCGCGGCGTCAGCTCGGCCAACGCCCGGTCGTCGTGCGGCTGGGCGGCGCCGGTCGATCCGGCCCCGCGCAGCATCGGGGCGACGTGCTGCAGCAGCCGCCGGGTGGAGCTGGCCGCGATCACCGAGTCGCCGGCGTGCACGGTGCGGACCGCGGTGAGCATCTCCTCCGGCGGCGCGTCCTTGAGCAGGAAGCCGCTGGCCCCGGCGCCGATCGCCGACATCACGTACTCGTCGAGGTCGAAGGTGGTCAGCACGACCACCTTCGGTGGGTCGGGGAGGGCGGTCACCTGCTGGGTCGCCGCGATCCCGTCGGTGCCGGGCATGCGGATGTCCATCAGGACGACGTCGGCCGGCGTCGATCGCAGCAGCTCCACCGCCGCGGCGCCGTCGCCGGCCTCGCCCACCACCGTGAGGTCGGGCTGGGAGTCGATCACCATGCGGAAGCCGGCGCGCACCAGCTGCTGGTCGTCGACGAGGACGACGCGGATGGGGCCGTCGGCAGATGTGCTGCTCATCGGGCCGAACGGTAGGGCAGGACGGCGTGCACGCCGAACCCCCCGCCGTGTCGCGGCCCGGCGGTCAGTCGGCCACCGTGCAGCTCGGCGCGCTCGCGCATGCCCAGCAGGCCCTGGCCCTGGCCGTCGGAGACGGCGATCGCCGCGGCGGCGCCGCGCCCGTCGTCCAGCACGGACAGCTCCAGGCAGTCCGGCCGCCAGTGCAGTCGCACCCACGCCTTGCCGGCCGGGCCGGCGTGCTTGAGGACGTTGGTCAGCGACTCCTGCACGATCCGGTAGGCGGCCAGCTGCGCGCCGGCCGGAATCGGCTGCGGGGAGCCCTCCACCAGCAGGTCGACGTCCAGCCCGCTGGCGGCGACGTCGGCCACCAGGTCGTCGATCGCCGCGACGTCGGGCTGCGGGGCGAACTCCTGCCCGTCGCCCTCGCGCAGCACGCCGAGCAGCTTGCGCATGTCGGTGAGGGCCTGCCGGCCGGTCGCCGAGATCTGCTCCAGCGCCTCGGTGGCGGCCGCCGGGTCGGCCTGCCCGGCGTACCGGCCGCCGTCGGCCTGGGCGATCACCACCGACAGCGAGTGGGCGACGACGTCGTGCATCTCCCGGGCGATCCGGGCGCGTTCGGCCTGGGCCGCCAGCCGCATCTCCTGCTCGTGCTCCAGCTCCAGCAGCCGGGCGCGCTCCTCCAAGCCGGCCATCCGCTGCATCCGTGCCCGGCGCAGGTCGCCCAGCGCCCACGCGGCGACCACGGAGACGCCGATGGCTCCGGAGACGATGATCAGGGACTGCGGGTCGAACGAACCGGTGTAGTACCGCAGCGCGGCGAGGACGGCGCCGACCAGCCCGATGGCCAGCCCTGCCTTCGACGCCCAGCGGGGTGCGTAGGCGGCCAGCGCGTAGACCATCACCAGTGCGGCGAGGTCCGCGGCGAGCAGGTCGGTGGAGTAGGTCAGCAGCTGGATCAGGCAGAGGACGACGACGGCTGCGGCAGCCGGCACGGGCGCCCGGCGGCGCCAGGCCAGCGGGACGCTCAGCAGGAAGCCGAGGACGAGCCCCGCGTCGCCTGCGTACCCCGCGCCGAGGGCGGTGGTGAACAGGAAGAAGAGCGCCGCAAGCCCGCTGTCGACGGCGAACGGGTGCCGGCGCAGCCAGGCCGCGAGCCGCTCGAGGGCCGTCGGGTCCATGCTGCCGACAGTAGGCAGCGGACGGCGTGTCGTCGTCGTCCTGCGGGGTGAGCCGCGCGTCCACCCGGAGGCGGAGCCCGGTGCGGCCGGGATCAGGCGTTGCCGACGACGGTGATGCCGTCGGGGGTCACGACGAACCGCAGATGGGACAGGTCCGGCGCGTGCGCGTCCGCCTCCAGTTCGTCGGGCCGGTGGGTGTCGCCCACGGCGAGCGTGGTGCACCCGGCGGCGCGGGCGGAGGCGAGCCCGGCGGGCGCGTCCTCGACCGCGAGGCAGCGGGCCGGGTCGAATCCGAGCCGTTGGGCGCCGAGCAGGAACGGGTCGGGGGCGGGCTTGCCGTGCTGGACGTCGTCGAAGGTGACGACCTCCCGCGGCCGGGGCAGCCCGGAGCCGGACAGCCGGGCAGCGAGCAGGGTGCGGGTGCACGAGGTCACGATCGCCACCCGCTCCGGGGGCAGGGCGGTCAGCGCATCGACGGTGCCGGGCAGCACGGCGATGCCCTCTGCGGCCGCCTCGATCTCCAGGTGCTCGATGCGGGCCAGCGCGTCGGCGACCCGCTCGGCGGTCAGCAGCTGCCCGATCACCTGGACAGCCGGGCGGCCGCCCATGCCCAGCTCGGCGAGCACCGCCGGGTCGACGTCGTGCTCGCGGGCCCAGGTGTCCCAGGCGGCCAGCGCACCGCTCATCGAGTCGATCAGCGTGCCGTCCATGTCGAACAGGACGGCGTCGAACGTCCGCCCCGCGAGCGCGTCGACGTCGAGGGAGGTGGTGGTCGGCTCGGGCACGCGGCGATCCTCGCAGCCGCCGTGTGCATTCTGGCGGCGGGCAGCGCGGTGCCGGGTCGGTCAGGACCGACCCGTCCGCAGCGGTGCTGCATCAGGTGAGCAGTGGTCCGATGAGGATCTCGGTGCCGTCGGGCCGGAAGGTGCGCCATCGGCCGTCGGGTTGTCGCTCGACCCGGAACCCGTGGTGGACCTTGGTGTGGTGGCGCTCGCACAGCAGTGCGGAGTTGGTCAGGCTGGTCTCGCCGCCGTGGAGCCAGTGGATGAGGTGGTGCACGTCGCACCACCAGGTCGGGGCACCGCAGCCGGTGAACACGCAGCCCTTGTCGCGGCGCTCGACGGCCCGGCGTAGCCCGGGGGTGACGACCCGGTGGTCCCGCCCCAGGTCCAGCGGCACCCCGTCGGGGCCCATCACGATCCGGGAGATGCTGCCGTCGCAGGCGAGGTACCGGGCACGGGCTGCGGAGATCGACGCCCCGAAACCCGTCTGCGCAGCCCCCGGGCCGGCCGCATCGTCGACCAGGTCCTCCAGGTCCACCCCGACGACCACGTGCGGCTTCACCGTCCGCAGCGTCGGCAGGCCACCCGACGCGAGCTGGTTGTCACACAACTGCACGAACGCGTCGGCGTTCTGCTGCACCCGGGTGCGGGTGTCGCCCATGGGACGGTCGGCCTGCACGTGGGACTCGATCGCCGCCTGCACCTTCTCGCCCCCGACCGCGTCCAGATCGAAGCGGCCGGTGACGCTGCCGTCGGCGTGCTTGACCATCGTGAACCGCCGCCCCTCCGTGGGGTCCGGCTCGGGTCCGTCGGGATCCAGGGCGTCGGTGAACGCCTGCACCGCGGTGACCAGCGACTCGTGCGGCGCACCGGCGGCGATCACCGCCCAGGTCTGGTCGAACTCCGCGAGGTCGATGCCCTGCTCGTGGGCCCGGGCCACCTCACCGGGGCCCACCTTCTCCGCGACCACGTTCACCTGCGCCGCGCTCACCTCACCGGCCGCGAACCCCGCTGCCAGCACCGGAAAGAACTCCAGCGCCCGCCCGGCCCGCACGATCCGCGACGCCTGGGCCGGGGCCAACCGCACGTGTCCGATCATCCACGACCGCATCGACTTCAGCCCGTCGTGCTCCGCGGCCTGCGTGAGCTCGGCGTGCCGAACCGTGCGGGTCAGCTCCGCGTCCAACCGGTTCCGCGCCGCTACCAGCAGAGCCGTCCGATCGAGGGTCTGACCGTTCGTCAGACCGTGCAGGTCCTCGGCCGCCAACGCGTCCAGCGCCGCCGACAGCGGCGACCCGAACAGCTCCTCCAGACCCTCGTCGTCGGGGAGCGTGGCCACCACGTTCGGCGCAGGGGTCTCCAGCGTCATCGAGTCGCTCACGAACACCCCTTCCGTCATTCGAACGTGCGTTCGATCCTATCGCTGAGGCGACGCAGATACCAGGCGAATGTGCAGGTCAGTCGCCTGTCCACAGATCTCGTCAAGAAGTTGACCAGGAGCGGCAGCGGTGCGCCTCTGCTCGCTGCGATGCGCACGCCCACGTCACGGGACGACCGCACTGGTCCCGTTCCGCGGCCGCTCCGCTCCTCACTCGCTGGCGCTCGCTGCGATGCTCACGCCCGCGTCACGGGACGACCGCACTGGTCCCGTTCCGCGGCCGCTCCGCTCCTCACTCGCTGGCGCTCGCTGCGATGCTCACGCCCGCGTCACGGGACGACCGTCACCGGCCAGCGGCCCAGGCGCACGAGCCGCACCGCGACCGAGCCGACCACCCGGTGCCCGGCCTGCTCCGAAGCACCGACGACGACGGCGTCGGCCAGCAGCTGGTCGGCGATCCGGGTCAGCTCGGTGACCGGGTCGCCGTGCGCGGTGCGGTACTCCGCGTCCACGCCGAGCTGCTCGGCCGCCCGCCCCAGCTCTGCCCGCAGCTCGGCGTCCACCTCCGCCGCCGCGTCCCGGACCAGCGCCTGCGCGGTCGGCACCCAGCCCGCCATCGGCGGCACCGCCTCGGTCACGAAGACCGCGATGAGCCGGGACCGCTGCCGCCGGGCGAGCCCCGCCGCGTAGGACGCGGCCCGCAGGGACGTCGGTGACCCGTCGACGCCGACCAGGATCACCCGCGGACCATCGGTCCCCCGCTCGAACGGCCCCACCTCGGTCACGGCGTCATCCAAGCGCACCGACGCGGGTGTCCGGAGGTCAGGCGCTCGCGCGCTGCTCCACCTCAGCGGCCCGGTCCAGGGCGGCGCACTCGGACACGAAGTCGGCCAGGACCCTCCGCAGCGCCACCCCCAGCCGGTCCGAGCGCACGTGCAGCTCGTCGCGCAGCAGCAACGGCAGGCCCGTGGTGGCGGTGCCCGCCACCAGGCGCAGGTCCTCGGCCAGCGCCGCCTGCTCGGCGGCCACCTCGGCCGCGACCACCTCGGCCGGCAGCGGCCGCCCGTCGGCGTCGGCGAGGAAGAGGCAGGTGAAGACCCGGGTCGAGTCGGCGTCCTCCGGCTGCAGCACCGTGAGGACGGTGGTCCCCGCGCCGTCGGGCGGGGTGAGCCGCAGCAGCAGCTGGAACGGGACCCGGTGCACGTAGGTGGCCTGCAGCACGCCGTCCGCGACGGCCCGCTCCCGACTGCTGCAGAATCCGCCGGGCTCCCGGACGACCGGCTGGTCGGGCACCTCCGCGTCGAGGCCGGCTGCCGTGGCGTGCACGAACGGCACGTGCGCGACGTCGACGAAGGCGTCGAGCAGCGGGCCGGCCGGCGCCGAGGTCCGGGCCGGGGGGAGCCAGGCAGCGGTGAACCGCGGGTCGGCGACCTCGGGCACCGGTAGCGGCCGGTCCCGTGGCTCGTCGGGGGCCAGCCAGATCAGCCCGAGCCGCTCGGCCACGCCCCACGCCGGTGGGTCGGCGTGCAGCTCCCCGCCGCGCCGGTGCACGGTCCAGTTCCGCCCCAGCAGCCGTACCTGCACGTACCCGCCTTCGCGCAGCTCGCCGGCGAGCGCGATCGGGTGCCAGGCGTGCTCCAGCGCCGGGTCGAGGTTGCCGAGCACCGGACCGGTCGGCTCGGGCAGCTCGGGCACCTGCTCCGGATCGGGCGCCGGGCGTGAGCCGCCGGCCCGGGGCGGCCGGGCGGCCGTCGTGCGGTCGGGGGCCAGCCACACCCAGCCGTCGCGTTCCTCGACCGCCCACGGCACCGCCAGGTCCGCACGCGGCGGGGGCGCGCCGTGCGGGCCGAGCGCAGGGATGAGGGTGCAGCGGCCCTCGGCGTTGAACTGCCAGCCGTGGTACCCGCACCGCAGCCGGCCGTCGACGACCGTCGCAGTGGTCAGCGGCACCAGCCGGTGCGGGCAGCGGGCGCCCACGGCGGTGACCTCCGCGCCGGGCGCCAGCCGGACGACGACGTACGGCCGGCCGCCCGCGCCCACCGGTAGCGGCGTCGTCCCGACGTCGGACGAGCGTGCCACCGGGTACCAGCCGGCGCCGTCTCCGGCCGTCCCCGGCACCGTCCGCGCGTCCGTGCCCCGACTATCGCCAGCCCAGGAGAACGCCATGTGCCCATGTCAGCAGTGGTGGGTTACCCCGGCGTTGCCCCTGGATGGAGTTCTGTGGCCGTTGCGGACGCTCTCGCAACTTCTCTGCAACGTGTCGCCACGTGATCTTTCCCATGCGCAGGGCGATCCGCCTATATGGTGACCGCGATCACGACTCAGGCGACGCACAGAGAGGTGTGCCGTGACCACACCGAACGACCGCAGGTTGCTGACCGCGGAGGAGTACCGCCAGGCCCAGGACTCACCGGAGTTCAGCGAGCTCCGGCGCCGGTTCCGCAGCTTCGCCGTCCCCATGACGGTGGCCTTCCTGGTCTGGTACGCGCTGTTCGTCCTGCTCTCCACCTACGCCGGCGACTTCATGGCCACCGAGGTGTTCGGCAACGTGAACCTCGGTCTGCTGCTCGGCCTCGGGCAGTTCGTGAGCACGTTCCTCATCACCCAGCTCTACGTCCGGCACGCCAGCAAGAACACCGACCCCATCTCCGACGAGATGCGGACCCGCCTCGAGGCGCACGAGTTCGCCGCCCCGCGCAATGAGGAGTCCACCCGTGGCTGACGTGTTCGCCGCCGACGGCGCCACGATCGGCGAGCCGGCGATCAACATCTCGATCTTCGGCGCCTTCGTGCTGGTGACGCTGTTCATCACCTTCCGCGCCAGCCGGACCAACAAGAGCGCCGCCGACTACTACGCCGCCGGCCGCAACATCACCGGAACCCAGAACGGTCTGGCGATCGCCGGTGACTACCTGTCGGCGGCCTCGTTCCTGGGCATCGCCGGGGCGATCGCCATCTACGGCTACGACGGCTTCCTCTACTCGATCGGCTTCCTGGTCGCCTGGCTGGTGGCGCTGCTGCTGGTCGCCGAGCTGATGCGCAACACGGCGCGCTTCACCATGGCCGACGTGCTGGCCTTCCGGATGCGGCAGGGGCCGGTGCGCACCGCGGCGGCCATCTCCACGCTGTTCGTCTCGCTGTTCTACCTGCTGGCCCAGATGGCCGGTGCCGGTGGCCTGGTCGCCCTGCTGCTCGGGGTGAGCGGTGCCGCGGCCGAGGCCCTGGTCGTCGTCGTCGTCGGCGCGCTGATGATCTTCTACGTGCTGGTCGGCGGCATGCGCGGCACCACCTACGTGCAGATGATCAAGGCGACGCTGCTCATCGCCGGTGCCCTGGTCATGACGATCTGGGTGCTCGCCGAGTACGGCTTCAACCTCTCCTCGCTGATCGGCGGGGCGATCGCGTCCGAGGGTGAGCAGGTGGTCGAGCCCGGTGCCCAGTACGGGGTCTCGAACGCCACCCGGCTGGACTTCATCAGCCTCGCGCTGGCCCTGGTTCTCGGCACCGCCGGGCTGCCGCACGTGCTGATGCGCTTCTACACCGTGCCGACCGCCAAGGACGCCCGGAAGTCCGTCGTCTGGGCCATCTGGCTCATCGGCGCCTTCTACCTGTTCAGCCTGGTCATCGGCTACGGCGCCGGTGCCCTCGTGGGTTCCGAGGACATCCTCGCCGCCCCGGGCGGGGTCAACGCGGCGGCTCCGCTGCTGGCGTTCGAGCTCGGTGGCACGGTGCTGCTGGGCATCATCGCCGGCGTCGCCTTCGCCACGATCCTCGCGGTCGTGGCCGGGCTGACCATCACCGCGTCGGCGTCCTTCGCCCACGACGTCTACGCGTCGGTGCTCAAGAAGGGTCAGGTGGAGGCGAACGCGGAGGTCCGGGTCGCCCGGATCACCGCCGTCGTCATCGGCGCGGTCTCCATCGGGCTGGGCATCCTGGCGCTGCAGGCCGGGATCAACATCGCCTTCCTGGTGGCGCTGGCCTTCGCGGTGGCGGCCTCGGCCAACCTGCCGACCATCCTCTACACGCTCTTCTGGAAGAACTTCACCACCCAGGGCGCGCTGTGGTCGATCTACGGCGGGCTGGTCGTCTGCATCGGGCTGATCATCTTCTCGCCGGTGGTCTCGGGGTCGGAGACGGCGATGTTCTCCAACTTCGACATCGCGTGGTTCCCGCTGCGCAACCCCGGCCTGGTCTCCATCCCCCTGTCGTTCTTCCTCGGCTGGCTGGGCACCAAGCTCTCCAAGGAGAAGCCGGACGTCGACAAGTACGCCGAGCTCGAGGTCCGGTCCCTGACCGGCATCGGCGCGGAGAAGGCGGTCGCGCACTGAGCAGGCACCGCTGAACGCCGCACGAGGCCCGTCCCCGGCAGGGGGCGGGCCTCGTGTCGTTCCCGGGATCGCCCCGTGGACGAGCGGGTGCGGGACGGGCGGCGGCTCACCGCGGCCGGCTGCGCTCGCCGTCGGAGCACGGAGTGAGCCGGGACGGCGGGTGCGGACCGTCGTCCCGGCTCGGTCAGGCGGTGGCGCGAGCGGGTTCCTCGACCAGCGGGGACGCCGGCAGCACGGCGTCGACGGCGCCGGTGGCCGCGGGGACCGCCGCAGCCACGGACCGGCGCCGGCGGACGGCCCAGCGGCTGACCAGCCCGGCGAGGACGAGGCAGCCGGCGAGGGCCTGCTCGGCCGGGGCGGTCACCGCCACGGCCAGGGCGGCGAGGTAGACGACCGTCAGCAGCGCCGAGGCGGCGGTCGCCCGGGCGGGGACGTGGAGCGCGGGCAGGTGGACGGCCGGCAGGTGCGGGGTGCGCAGGTGGGGCGTGGGGACGGACAGGTGCACGGGACCTCCAGCAGGTCGGGCGCCCGCCGCGCCGGCGTCCCGCTCCGCCCGGAGGCGGGTCGGGGCGCCGGCACGGCGGCGGCGCGAGGGGACGCCTTACTTGAGGGCGTCCTTCGCCTTCTGGATCAGCGTGTTCATCTTCGTCTGCGGCGTCGGGTACAGCCGCGGGTCACCCGGGGGCAGGATCGGCGCGTCGGCGTTGGCCGCGATGGGGGCCGCGCGGAGCTGGTTGTCCGTGCCGTCGAGGGCCGGCCCGTTGGCCCAGCGGCCGTTGGCCGCGTCGGGGCCGTCGGAGGCGTCGATGAAGGTGTAGGCGAACTCGGGGAGCTCCTCGTCCATCGGGAAAGCCTCGGGCACCGGGATGCCCTCGATCCCGTCGGACTTGAGCTCCTCGATGGCGGCGAGCCACTGCATCTGGTGCATGTGGTCACGAGCCAGGTTGAACCGCAGCATGTCCTTGACGCCGTGGTCGTCGGTCATGTTGAACAGGCGGGCGGCCTGCAGACGACCCTGCATCTCGGCGGTGGCGTTGTAGTGGAAGTCCGCCATCAGGTTGCCGCTCGCGGTCACGTAGCCACCGCTCCACGGCAGGCCCATGCTGTCGCGGTAGTAGGCGCCGGCGCCGTTGACGATCGCGTGCTGCGGGTTGTGCTGCCCGTAGCCCGCGGCGGCCTCCTTGCTGCGGTCGGAGGCGTCCGGCTTCAGCGGGACGTGGTCCAGCAGCCGGTCGATCATCGTCACGATCATCTCGACGTGGGCCAGCTCCTCGGTGCCGATGGCCAGCAGCATGTCCTTGTACTTCCCGGGCAGCCGGCAGTTCCAGCCCTGCAGGAGGTACTGCATGGCGACGGTCATCTCGCCCCACTGACCGCCCAGGATCTCCTGGAGCTTGCGCGCGAAGTCCGGGTCCGGGCCGTCGGGCTTGGCCTCGTACTGCAGGGCGTGGGTGTGCGTGAACACGGGCGTCTCCTCTGGTCGAGCCGTTCGCCGTCCGCCCCGTTCGGGGCGACACACTCCAGATGCCCGCGCCCGGTGACACCCCCGTGCCGTCCGGTGGCCCGCAGGGGCCGACCTGCTCAGCGGTCGGGGAGGCGCACCACGAGGGTGAAGGCGCCGTCCTCGGCGCGGCACCAGGCGAGCCGGCCCCCCAGCTCCCGGGTCTGGCGCTGCACCGACCACAGCCCCAGTCCGGTCAGGTCGACCGGCGGGGTGGGCCGGCTGAGGTGCCCGAGCACCCGTTCGGCCGGCACGCCGTGCTGGGTCAGCGCCAGCTCCACCCAGCCGCCCCGGCGGCGCACCACGAGCCGGACCTCCTCGCCCCCGCCGTGCCGGTGGGCGTTCTCCAGCAGGTTGGTGAGGATCCGCTGCACCCGGGCGTCGGCGACCGCGACGTCGGCGGCGTCCGGCGTCAGCTCCAGCCGCAGCTGGTGCTCGGCCAGGCCGGAGGCGCCGACGGACGCCCGGATGACCTCGGCGAGCCGGCGCACCCCGCGCCGCTCGGGTGCCCCGGCGGTGGCGTTCGCGGTGCGCAGCATGGAGGACAGGTGGTGGGCCTGGTCCCGGGCCAGCTGGAGCAGTTCCGGGCGGCCGGCGGCGTCGCCGTCCAGCCGGTCGAGCACCGACTCCAGCGCGGCCAGGGGGCTGCGCATGTCGTGGCAGAGCGCGCGCACCAGCGCGTCGCCGGTGCTCACCGCCTCCTGGCCGGGCGTGGGCAGGTGGCTGCGCACCGCCCGGACCAGGTCGGTGACCAGGGCGGGGAGTGACGCGGGTCGTGTGTCGGCAGCGAGGGTCACGGGCACCTCCGGGGTTGCCCCCGGTCAGCCGCGCCGGGCGCGGTCGACCGGAGGGGAGTGACGTGGAGGGACCCGGAGCCGGAGCTGAGCACCGTCCCCCCGTGGACGTGGTCGTCATCGACGACCACCCGTTGTTCAGTCGGGGCCTGGAGCTGCTGCTCCCCCCGGAGAGCGGTGGCCGGGTCCGCGTGGTGGGCACGACGGACGACGCCTCCGCGGGCGCCGCGCTGGTGCGCCGGCACCACGCGGACGTCGCCGTCGTCGACCTGCACATGCCGCCGCCCGGCGGCGCCCGGGCGATCGCGGCGATCCGCCGGGCCGACCCGATGGTGCGCATCGTCGCGCTGTCCGGGCTGGCCGAGGCCGACGCCGCCCTGGAGGCGCTGCGCGCCGGGGCCAGCGGCTTTCTGCCCAAGACGGCCAGCCCGGAGGCGCTGGTGCGGCCGCTGCTGGCCGTCCTCGACGGCTGGTCGGTGATCCCGGAGTCGCTGCTGCGCCAGCTGCTCGACGACGCGGCCCCCGTGGCCGACCAGGGCATCGCGGCTGAGCTCAGCGCCGACGACCGGCGGTTGTGGCGGCTGATCGCCGCCGGCACGAGCACCGTCGACATCGCCACGACCCTGCACGTCTCCGAGCGCACGGTGAAGCGGCTGGTGGCCAACCTGCTGCGCCAGCTGAAGGTGTCCACCCGGGTGGAGGCCGCTGCGCTGGCCGGCCGCATCGGGCTCGGGCAGGACGGCGCGGCCTGACACCTCGGGGGTCATGGCGCTGGTCTCCATCGCCCGCGCCCTACCCGGCGCGCCCGATCGCACGCGCGGACCGGACAGTTCCGTTGTGCGCGAGCGGTTCGGGTCGGCGTCGGTCGCCTACCGTTCACCCATGGCTCACCGGATCGTGCTGCTCGGCGCCACCGGCCACACCGGCGGCCGGACGGCGGCGGCGCTGGTCGCCCGCGGTGCCCGCCCGGTGCTCGCCGGTCGCGACCCCCACCGCCTGGCGGACCTGGCGGACCGGCTCGGTGCCGACGCCGGGCCGCTGGAGACGGCGACGGCGGACGTCACCGATGCCGCCTCCGTCCGCGCCCTGCTGGCATCCGGGGACGTGCTGGTCAGCACGGTGGGCCCGTTCCTCCGGCTCGGTGAGCCGGTGGTCACCGCCGCGGTCGAGGCCGGCGCGGTCTACCTGGACTCGACCGGCGAGCCGCCCTTCCTCCGCCGGGTGTTCGAGCGGCACGGCCCCCGCGCCGAGGCGGCCGGCGCCGCCCTGCTCACCGCCTTCGGGCACGACTACGTCCCGGGGAACCTCGCCGCCGCGCTGGCCCTGGCCGACGCCGGCCCGCGGGCGCACCGGGTCGACGTCGGCTACGCCCTGGACGGGGTGCGCGGTCAGGCGTTCTCCCGGGGGACGTTCAGCTCGCTGGCCGGGGTGGTGCTCGAGGAGGGGCACGCCTTCACCGGCGGTCGGCTTGTCGACGAGCCGGCCGGCGCGCGCACCTGGGTGTTCGACGCGGCCGGGCGCCGTCGCGAGGGGCTGTCGGTCGGCGGGTCGGAACACCTGGCGCTGCCCGGGCTCGCCCCGACGCTGCGGGAGGTCGGCGTCTGCCTGGACTGGTTCGGGCCGGCGACCCCGGTCGCCCACCGGCTCGCGCCGCTGGCCCCCTGGGTGCGGCGGGTGCCGGGCGCGCAGACCGGCCTGACCCGGCTCACCGACCTGGTCGCCGGCCGGCTGGCCGAGGCGCCGTCGGACCGCGGCGACGTGCGCACCGCCGTCGTCGCGGAGGTACGCGATCCGCGGGGCGTGCGGGTCGCCCGCGTCGAGCTCAGCGGCCCCGACCCCTACGCGATGACCGCCGACCTGCTCGCCTGGGCCGCGGTGCGCGCCGCCGCCGGTGGGGTGACCGGGGTCGGCGCCCTCGGGCCGGTGCAGGCGTTCGGGCTGGCGGAGCTCACCGCCGGTGCCGCCACGGCCGGTCTCGTCCGGCGGTGACCACCCGGCTGGCCTGCGTCGACATCGGTTCCACGTGGACCAAGGCGGCGCTGGTCGAGCTGCCGGGCGGGCGGCTGCTGGCCACCCGGCAGGCACCGACCACCCCGGACGACGTCGTCGCCGGGGTGCTCGCCGCGACCGCGGGGTGGGACGCCGAGGTGCGGGCACCGACGGCGGCGACGCCGCGGTGCTCCGGCACAACGCGGCGGCCCTCGTCGGGAAGGACTGGTCCGTCCCGGTGGTGCTCGCGGGCAACGCGGCGGTGCGCGACGAGGTGGCCGCGGTGCTCAGCCGCCGTCGTCGCGCTGCGCCGGCACCTGCGCGCCGAGGCCGCCTACGGGCCCGGCGGGGCCGGCGCCCGCGGGGTGGGGCTCGTCGTCCTCTCCGGCGGGGTGTTCCGGCACGCCGCGCCGGCCGACGTCGCCGCGGTGGTCGACCGGGTGGCTGCCGACCGGGGTGGCGCGGCCGCCGCGGCCGGTCTCCTGGGAGCGCTGCTGCCCGGCTGAGGGGCGGTCAGCGGGAGAGGGTGCCCGCCCAGGGACCGGAGGCGACGACGGCGAAGCCCGCCGCCTCGTCGGCGGCCATGTCCACCGCGGCGTAGCCGCCGCTGCCCGCGCCGACGCAGGCCTGCACCGTGGCCAGCCCGGCTCGCCGCTGGAAGAAGGTCTGCCGGACCTCCCAGCCCACGACGGCCCGCCGCTGCAGCACCACGTGCTCGCGGACCAGCCAGCCCGACCGCACCGCCAGGGTCGGGCCGCCGGCCGCGTGCCCGAGCGAGGCGTACCGCGCCCGGGCGATCGGGAAGGCCAGCACGGTCAGCACCCCGCCCACGACCAGCAGCGGCCACCAGCCCGACCGCACGGTGAGCACCGCCCCGGCCAGCAGCACGACGACGCCGGGCACGAGCGCGCGCAGCACCCGGCGGCGCAGCGCGGCCTTCGGGTGGGGGCGCAGCGGCCCGGGGCTGGGCGCCAGCGAGTCGCTCAGCAGCCAGGCCTGCGCGCGCGGGCCGAGCGGGAGCAGCTGACCGCGCCGGGCGGCGTCGCCGAGGCCGGTGACCAGGGCGGTCGCCCGTGCGGCGCCGACCAGGCGCATCCCCAGCCCGTCGCTCACCGCGCAGCCGCGGATCCGGTCGACCTCCAGGTCGGTGTGCCGGCGGGTGAGCAGGCCGCGCTCGGCCACCAGCGATCCACCGCGGCGGACCAGCCGGAACCGCCAGTTGACCACCGCGGCGCCGAGCACCGACGCGGCCGCCAGGAGCAGCAGCGCACCGGCCACCACGGCGGCGATGAACCAGCCGTCGACGACGTCCAGCTGCTCGACGTCGGGGGTGAGCTCGGGCAGGTAGCCGTCGGGCAGCTCGTCGACGAGCCGGAACAGCGCGCCGACCGCGGCCAGCGGCACCACCAGGTAGGTGCCGATCAGCGGGGCGTACAGCAGCCACCGGGGGCGCAGCCGCAGCAGCTCCTCCTCGGCCGGCTCCGGTGCGGAGTGCCGCCCGGTCGCCACCGCCGGGGCCGCGTGCCGGTGGGAGAGCAGGTGCTCCCGGAGCCGGTCACCCTCGGCGCGGGGCACGCCGTCGACGACGAGCTCCTCGTCGTTCCCGGCGGCGCCGGCGGCGGCGTCGATCCGCACCCGCACCAGGCCGAACAGCCGGTGCAGCGGCGGAGTCTCGATCTCCACGCCACGGATCCGGTCGATCGGCACCGTGCGGGTGGAGCGGGAGACCAGCCCGCGGGTGACCACCACCGAGGTCTCACCCGCGGTGTAGGTGAACCGCCACCAGGTGAGCGCGGCCCACGCCAGGGACAGCACGGTGACCCCGACGACCAGCGCGACGGCCGCCCGGGGGCCGCCCTCCAGCCCCCGCCCGGCGGCGATCGCCAGCGCGACCGGCACCAGCGAGCGGGCCTGCTTGAAGGTGATCGTGTGCACCAGCAGCACCCGCGGGGAGGTGCGCCGGCCGGCCGGCGCCTCCGGCTGGGGCGGTGCGGTCACGTCGCGACGTCCCGCACCTGCTCGGCCCGGCGGGCGAGGTCCTCGGCGACCTGCCGGGCGACGTCGACCTCCAGGTGCCAGATCCGCACCGTGCCCTGCGACGAGGCGGTGAGCACCGCCACCGTGGCCAGCCCGAACATCGTCTGCAGCAGGCCGCGGTTGACGTCGACGGTCTGGATGCGGGAGATCGGCACCAGCGTCCAGGTGCGGTTCAGCCAGCCGGTGAGGGTGTAGACCGCCTCCCCGGTGACCTCCCAGCGGTGCACCCGCCAGCGCAGCCGCGGCTGCACGCCGATGGCGAGGACGGCCTCGACGGCGAGCAGGGCGACCCCGAGCCAGCGCACCACCTGCACCCAGCCGCCGGCGTCCGGTGGCACGAACAGCCAGAAGCCGGCGACCGCGACCGCCCAGAAGAGGGTGCTCAGCGCGCCCTGCACCGTCCACAGGCCGATGGCCGAACGGGACAGCGGCCAGGCGGGGTCCCGGGCCGGTGGGGGAACGGACATCGCCGACCATCCTCGCAGGGCGGGCCGCCCGGACCGCGTTCCGGCGCCCGGGAACGGGCGGCGGACCCGTGGCACGCCGTGCCACGATGGAGTGATGATGCCTCAGCAGATCCCGACCGTGCCGGCTGCCGAGGTCCCCGAGGACGCCGTCGTGCTGGACGTCCGCGAGGACGACGAGTGGGCCGCCGGCCACATCGACGGGGCCACGCACATCCGGATGGGCGACGTGCCGGCGCGGCTGGACGAGGTGCCCGAGGGTGACCCGGTGTACGTCACCTGCCGCAGCGGGGGGCGCTCGGCCCGGGTGGCGGCGTGGCTGAACCAGAACGGCTACGACGCGGTGAACGTCGGCGGCGGGATGGGCGAGTGGGACGCCGCCGGCCGCCCGATGGTCAGCGAGACCGGCCGCCCGCCCTACGTCGTCTGACGTCGTCGGGAGCATCGCAGGGAGCGCCAGCGACCGAGGAGCGGACCGTGGGCGGAGGACGACCAGGGTGCTACGTCGTGTGACCGCTGAGGGCAGAAATGGCCATTTCTGCCCTCAGCGGGTGGTGGGGAACTCGGCGAAGCGGGCGCGCAGGTCCTTCTTGGAGAACTTGCCGACGCTGGTCTTGGGCACCTCGTCGATGAACTCGACCGCGTCGGGCAGCCACCAGCTGGCCACCTGCGGCCGCACGTGGTCGAGGACCTCCTGCTCGGTGGCGGTCTCGCCCGGCTTGAGCACGACGCAGGCCAGCGGACGCTCGCCCCACTTCGGGCTGGGGATCGCGACCACCGCGGCCTCGGCCACCGCCGGGTGGCTCATGATCGCGTTCTCCAGCTCCACCGAGGAGATCCACTCGCCACCGGACTTGATCAGGTCCTTGGTGCGGTCGGCGATCCGGATGCTGCCGAAGGCGTCCATCGCGGCGACGTCGCCGGTCCTCATCCAGCCGTCGGGGGTGGACAGCTCGGTGCCGGGGTCGGCGTCGTAGTACTCCTGCGCGCACCACGGCCCGCGGACCTGCAGCTCGCCGGTGGCGACGTCGTCCCAGGGCAGCTCGTCGGTGGTGCCGGCCTCGACGATGCGGGCCTCGACGCCGAACAGCGGGATGCCCTGCCGCGCCCGCTGGGCGGTGACGGTCTCCGGGTCCGCGCCGGCGTACCGCCGGGCCAGGACGCCGCCGGAGGCCACCGGGTGGGTCTCGGTCATGCCCCAGGCCTGGTAGATCGGCAGCCCGACCTGCTCCTCGTAGGCCTGCGACAGCGCGGCCGGCACGGCCGAGCCGCCGCAGCCGATCTTGCGCAGCCGGTGCGGGCGGCCGGCCAGGTGCGGCAGCATCCCCTGCCAGATCGTGGGAACGCCGGCGGTGAAGGTGACGTGCTCGTCGACGATCAGGTCGGCCAGCGCCTGCGGCTGCATCATCGGCCCGGGGAACACCATCGCCGCCCCGGCCGCGGGCGCCGCCTGCGCGATGCCCCAGGCGTTGGCGTGGAACATCGGGACGACGGGCATCGCGACGTCGTCCACGCCGATGCCGAAGCCGTTCGGGGCGATCACCGCCATCGTGTGCAGCACCGTCGAGCGGTGCGAGTAGACGACGCCCTTCGGGTTGCCGGTGGTGCCGCTCGTGTAGCACATCGCCGCGGCCGACCGCTCGTCCCGGATGTCGAACTCGACCGGCTCGGCGGCTGCCAGCAGCTCCTCGTAGTCGAGCACCCGCGGGTCGTCGGGCACCTCGGCGTCCCCGCCGTCGTCCATCACCACCACGTGCCGGACGGTGGTCAGGGTGTCGACCAGCGGCCACAGCACCGGCAGCACCGTGCGGTCGACGAAGACCACCTCGTCCTCGGCGTGGTTGGCGATGTAGGTCAGCTGCTCGGGGAACAGGCGCACGTTGAGGGTGTGCAGCACCCGCCCGGTGCACGGCGCGGCGAAGTAGAGCTCCAGGTGACGGGCGGAGTTCCAGGCGAAGGTGCCCACCCGGCCGTCGGCGCTGACCCCGAGGGCGTCGAGCACGCCACCGAGCCGCCGGGTGCGCCGGGCCCACTCGGCGTAGGTGCTGCGGACCTTCCCCGCCGGGCCGTTGGTGACCAGCGGGACGTCACCGTGGTGCTGCTCGGCGTGCCGGAAGATCGTGTCGATGGTGAGGGGGACGTCCTGCATCAGCCCGCGCATGGCGGCATGGTGCCAGTGACGCCGCTCACGATCCACTGGGGCAGGATCGGCCCGTGACGGAATCCCTGCAGCAGGTCATCCGCGTCGACGGCGACCGGCTCCTCGGGCCCGGCGGAGGCACCGTGGTGCTCCGCGGCGTGGGCCTGGGCGGCTGGCTGAACATGGAGAACTTCATCACCGGCTACCCGGGGACGGAGTCCCAGCAGCGCCGCGCGCTGCGGGCGGCGCTGGGCGAGGAGGGGTACCGGCGGTTCTTCGACCGGTTCCTCGACGACTTCTTCACCGACGCCGACGCCGCGTACCTGGCCTCCCTCGGCCTGAACTGCGTGCGGATCCCGTTCAACTACCGGCACTTCGAGGACGACATGCGCCCCGGCGAGTTCAAGGCCGAGGGCTTCCGCCGGCTGGACCAGGCGGTGGACGCCTGCGCCCGCGCCGGGATCTTCGCGATCCTCGACCTGCACGCCCTGCCCGGCGCGCAGAACCAGCACTGGCACAGCGACAACCCCACCCACTGGGCGCACTTCTGGACCCACCGGCACTTCCAGGACCGCGTCGTCGGGCTCTGGGAGGCGCTCGCCGAGCACTACCGCGGCAACCCCTGGGTGGCCGGCTACAACCCGGTGAACGAGCCCGGCGACGCCGTGGGGGAGGCGATCGGCCCGTTCTACCGGCGGCTGGAGTCCGCGATCCGTGCGGTCGACCCCGACCACGTGCTGTTCCTGGACGGCAACCGCTACTCCACCCAGTTCGACCAGCTGGGCGACCCGCTGCCCAACACGGTCTACACCGCGCACGACTACGCGCTGCCCGGCTTCGTCGACGGCGGCCCCTACCCGGGGGTGAGCCGCGGGAAGTTCGTCGACCGTGCGGTGGTCGAGCAGACGTTCCTGGAGCGGACGGCGTACATGCGCCAGACCGGGACGCCGATCTGGGTCGGTGAGTTCGGGCCGGTCTACACCGGCGACCCGGAGCGCGACGCGCAGCGGTACCAGTTGCTGCGCGACCAGCTGGAGATCTACCGCGAGCACGGCGCCAGCTGGGCGCTGTGGACGTACAAGGACATCGGTCTGCAGGGTCTGGTCACCGTGCCGCAGTCGTCCCCCTACCTGCAGCGGATCGCGCCGGTGCTGGCGAAGAAGGCCCGGCTGGGCGTGGACTCCTGGGGGTCCACCGACGCCGGCGTTCGGGACGTCCTCGAGCCGATCGAGCAGCTGGTCGCCCGGGAGTTCCCCGACTTCCAGCCCTATCCGTGGGGTCAGCACCGGTGGCTGCACGGGATCATCCGGCACGTGGTGCTCGCCGAGGCGATGGTCGGTGACTTCGGGCGGGCGTTCGAGGGCGTGCCGCCGGAGGAGGCCGCGGAGCTGGCCGGGGCGTTCGCCTTCGACCGGTGCGTCGTCCGGGAACCGCTGGCCGAGCTGCTGCGCACCTCCGCCTGACCGGTCCGCCTGACCGGTCCGCCTGACCGGTCCTCCCCGGGGGGGGGGGGGGGGGGGGGGGGGGGGGGGGGGGGGGGGGGGGGGGGGGGGGGGGGGGGGGGGGGGGGGGG
>NZ_JBJHAH010000035.1:0-40237 GCF_054050915.1 Modestobacter sp. SYSU DS0875
CAACACCGGGATTTCGCCCTACAAACCCCGCGCAATACGTCGCGAGAAAGCCCGCGCCGTATCTCGCCAGAACGCGCCCGGGCTCCCCCGCGCGGGGTGGGTGCGGCCGACGTCGGCTACTGGGCGGGGGTCAGCTCCTGGTCGGTGCCGGTCGCCGGTGCCTCCGGCTCGGTGCCGTGCGACCGCAGCGCGGCGTCGTGGGCGGCCATCGTCTCCTGGCGGCCCGGCTCCTCGGCCAAGATCGCGCAGTTCAGCCAGGCATCCGGGACGGCGAAGGCGTCGACCAGGGTGCGCATGTGCGGGCGCAGCTCGGCGAGCAGCTCGTTGACCGCGCCGGTCAGCGCCTTGGCCCGCTGCGGGGTGATCCGCGAGTGCTCGAGGAACCAGCCCTTGTCCGCCTCGATGGTGGCGAGGGCGAACAGGTCGCAGACCCGGGACAGCAGCGCCCGCGCGGCCGGGTCCGCCGTCCGCTCGATGCCGGCGACGAACGCCTCCAGCACCACCCGCTCCATGTGCGCCTCGGCGGCCTTGAGGGCGTGGTCCTGCACGTCGTTGAAGACGTCGAACTGCCGGCCGTCCCGGTGCGTGGCGGCGTTCTTGCGCAGCCGCTTGATCACGCCCTCCAGGACGTGCTTCTCCCGGTCCTCCAGCACCTTCAGCTGCCAGCCGCGGTCGGTGAAGGGGACGTCGTCCTCCCGGCCGGGGACGGCGTCGACGAGCCGCTGGATCAGCGCGCGCGCCGCCGTGCGCTCCAGCACGGTCTCGCGCACCTGCTCGGCGACGAACGCCGCCTTGCCCCAGCCGTCCAGCGAGCCGAAGGCGTCCCGGTAGCCGGTGAGCAGGCCCTTGGCGACCAGCTGCATCAGCACCGTGTTGTCGCCCTCGAAGGTGGTGAAGACGTCGGTGTCGGCCTTGAGCCCGGGCAGCCGGTTCTCCTGCAGGTAGCCGGCGCCGCCGCAGGCCTCGCGGCAGAGCTGGATGGTGCGGGTGGCGTGCCAGGTCTGCAGCGCCTTGAGCCCGGCGGCCCGGGACTCGAGCTCGCGCTGTGCTCCCTCGTCGACGGACTCGGCGCCCAGCACGTCGTGCATCGTGCAGAGCAGCTCCTCCTGGGCGAAGGAGAAGGCGTAGGTGCGCGCCAGGGCCGGCAGCAGCTTGCGCTGGTGCACCAGGTAGTCGTTGACCACCACCTCGCGCTCCTCGCCAGGGGCGGAGAACTGGCGGCGGACGTCGCCGTAGCGGACGGCGATCTCCAGGGCCACCTTGGTCGCCGACGACGCCGAGCCGCCGACGCTGACCCGCCCGCGCACCAGGGTGCCGAGCATGGTGAAGAAGCGCCGGGTCTCGTTCTCGATGGAGCTGCTGTAGGTGCCGTCGGGGGCGACCTGGCCGTAGCGGTCGAGCAGCATCTCCCGCGGCACGCGCACGTGGTCGAAGCTCAGCCGGCCGTTGTCGACGCCGAGCAGCCCGGCCTTCGGACCGTCGTCGCCGATGGTCACCCCGGGCAGCGGGTTGCCCTCGGCGTCGCGGATCGGCACCAGCCAGGCGTGCACGCCGTGCCGCTGGCCACCGGTGACCAGCTGCGCGAACACGACCGCCATCCGGCCGTCCTCCGCGGCGTTGCCGATGTAGTCCTTGCGGGCGGCCTCGTGCGGGGTGTGCAGGTCGAAGGTCTGCGTCTGCGGGTCGTAGGTGCAGGTGGTGCGCAACTGCTGGACGTCGGAGCCGTGGCCGGTCTCGGTCATCGCGAAGCAGCCGGGCAGGTCGAAGGAGATGATCGGCGGCAGGAACTCGTCGTGGTGGCGCTGGGTGCCCAGCGCCTGCACGGCCCCGCCGAACAGGCCCCACTGCACGCCGGCCTTGACCATCAGCGACAGGTCGGCCTGGGCGAGCATCTCGATGGAGACCACCGAGCCGCCGCTGTCGTCGGACCCGCCGTGGGCCCGCGGGTAGCCGAGGGCGACCCGGCCGGTGGCGGCCAGGTCGGCGGCCAGCCGGGTCACCCGGTCGCGGGCCTCGGTCATCGTCTCGCCGTGCACCGTCGCGTAGTGGGCGGTGCCGAGCTGCTCGCGGGCGTCGCGGCGCACGTGCGCCCACCGGCCGTCGAGGACCTCGGTGAGCCGGGCGGGGTCGACCGGCGTCAGCGGCGTCGGTGTGCTGGTCATGCTTCCTCCATCGGACGCGCGGGGGGAGTGGTTGAGGGCCCAGGGGTGGACGGCGTCGGCGTGACGACGCCGCGCAACCCGGTCCAGGCCAGGTCGGTCAGGTGGGCGGCGAGCTGGGTCCGCGGCATCGGCTGCTCGGCGCGCAGCCACCAGTCGGCGGCGGCGCGCACCAGCCCGATCACCCCGTGCCCCCAGGGCGCGGCGGCGGCGGTGTCCTGCCCGGCCCGGCCGAGCGCGGCGGCCACCAGCGCACCGACCTCGTCGCCGATCAGGTCGGAGAGGCTGCTGATCGGATCGGCGGCGACGGGCTGGTCGACCAGGGCCGAGCCGACGACGAAGCGGTACACCGCCGGGTCGGCCTCGATGAACGCCAGGTAGGTCTCCACGGCGGCCGACACCATCTGCCGGGGGTGCTCGCTGCCGCCGATCGCCTCCCGCAGCTTGCGGGTCAGCTGCTCGGCGACCCGGGCGCAGACGGCGACGTGCAGCTCGCTGCGGTCGGCGAAGTGCCGGTACACGACGGTCTTGCTCGTGCCCGCCTCGGCGGCGATCTCGTCCATCCCGACACCGGGCCCGTGGCGGCCGACGGCGACCAGCGTCGCCTCGACCAGCTGCTCGCGCCGCGCGCGCCGGTGGGCGTCCCAGCGGGAGTCACGCCGGTCCCGCGGTGCGGGCGCCGTCTCGGTGTTCACGGCACCGAAAGTACCTGATACCGTCGGTACCTGACACGGGGCACCTGCCCCTCTCCGCCAAAATGGCCATTTTGGCGAGCAGGCCGATCTCGTCCGGAGGTCCTCCCATGGCTGCACAGACCCGCAAGGCCGCGATCGTCGGCGGCAACCGCATCCCGTTCGCCCGCGCCAACGGCGCCTACGCCCGGGCGAGCAACTCCGACATGCTCACCGCCACCCTCGACGGGCTGGTGGCCCGCTTCGGGCTGCAGGGCGAGCAGGTGGGTGAGGTGGTCGCCGGCGCCGTCCTCAAGCACTCCCGCGACTTCAACCTGACCCGCGAGGCGGTGCTCGGTTCACGGCTGTCGGCCGCGACCCCCGCCTACGACGTGCAGCAGGCCTGCGGCACCGGCCTCGAGGCCGCGATCCTGGTCGCCAACAAGATCGCCCTCGGACAGGTCGAGTCGGGCATCGCCGGTGGGGTCGACACCGCCTCCGACGCCCCGGTCGCGGTGAGCGAGGACCTGCGCCGGGTGCTGATGGAGCTCAACCGGGCGAAGACCGTGCAGCAGCGGCTCAAGGCGCTCGGCCGGCTGCGCCCGGGCCAGCTGGCGCCCGAGATCCCGCGCAACGCCGAGCCGCGCACCGGCCTGGCGATGGGCGACCACGCGGCGATCACCGCGCAGGAGTGGGAGATCGGCCGCGAGGAGCAGGACGAGCTCGCCGTCCGCTCGCACCACGCGCTGGCCGCCGCCTGGGACGCCGGGTTCTTCGACGACCTGGTGACGCCGTACCTCGGGCTGGCGCGCGACAACAACCTCCGCCCGGACACCTCGGTGGAGAAGCTGGCGAAGCTCACGCCGGTCTTCGGTCGCGGGGAGGGCGCCACCATGACGGCGGGCAACTCCACGCCGCTGACCGACGGCGCCTCCGCGGTGCTGCTCGCCTCCGACGAGTGGGCCGCCGCGCGCGACCTGCCGGTGCTCGCCCACCTCGTCGACGCGCAGACCGCCGCGGTCGACTACGTGCACGGCGGCGAGGGGCTGCTGATGGCCCCGGCCTACGCCGTCCCGGTGCTGCTGGAGCGCAACGGCCTCACCCTGCAGGACTTCGACTTCTACGAGGTGCACGAGGCGTTCGCCTCGACCGTGCTCGCCACCCTGAAGGCGTGGGAGAGCCCGGCGTTCTGCAAGGAGAAGCTCGGCCTGGACGCGCCGCTGGGCTCGATCGACCGGTCGAAGCTGAACGTGCACGGCTCGTCGCTGGCCGCCGGGCACCCGTTCGCCGCCACCGGCGGGCGGATCGTGGCGACGCTGGCGAAGACGCTGCACGAGGCCGGCCCGGGCAAGCGCGGGCTCATCTCCATCTGCGCGGCCGGCGGACAGGGCGTCGTCGCCATCCTCGAGAGCTGACGCGCCCCCACCCATCCGCGCTTTCGCGCGCGGAACCACCCGCGCTTTCGCGCGCGGAACCACCCGCGCTTTCGCGCGCGGAACCATCCGCGCTTTCGCGCGCGAAACCATGTCTGGGAGGACGAACCCACGTGAGTGACTGGTACCGCGACTTCGCCAACTCCGGCGTCGGCACGACGATCACCAAGCAGCTGGGCATGCCCCGGCCCGCGCAGCTGCGCCGTTACGAGCCCGGGCAGCCGCTGCTCCCCGGCCCTGCGCTGGTGGGCTCCGCCGGCGCGGGCCGGCTGCGCGACCAGGTGACCGCGCTGCTGCGCGACGCCGGGGTCACCGTCGTCTCCCCGGTGGTGGCCGACGGCGACGACGACGGCGGGAAGCTGGGTGCCGTCGTGCTGGACGCCACCGGCCTGACCGGCCCGGGCGACCTCGCCGCCGCCCACGACCTGCTCGCCCCCGCGGTGAAGCGGCTGGGCGCGAGCGGCCGGGTGCTGGTGCTGGCCGACCCGCCGGCGACGGCGGAGGGCCCGGCGCAGGCCGCGGCCCGGCAGGCGCTGGAGGGGCTGGTCCGCTCGCTGGCCAAGGAGCTGCGCAACGGCGCCACCGCCAACCTGGTGCTGGTGCCGGAGGGCGCCGAGGCGGCGCTGGGCAGCCCGCTGCGGTTCTTCCTCTCCGGCCGCGCGGCCTACGTCGACGGCCAGGTGCTCACCCTGGCTGCCGCCGACGTCCCGGCCGAGACCGACGCCGAGCGCCCGCTGGCCGGCAAGGTCGCCGTCGTCACCGGCGCCGCGCGCGGCATCGGCGCGGCGATCGCCCGGGTGCTGTCCCGCGACGGCGCGCACGTGGTCGTCGTCGACGTCCCGGCCGCCGGTGAGCAGCTGGCGCAGGTGGCCAACGAGATCGGCGGCACGGCGGTGGCCCTGGACATCACCGCCGACGACGCCGGCCCCCGGCTGGCCCGCCAGCTCGTCGCCCGGCACGGCGGGGTGGACGTCGTCGTGCACAACGCCGGAATCACCCGGGACAAGCTGCTGGTGAACATGGACGCCGCCCGCTGGAACTCGGTGATGGCGGTGAACCTGCAGGCCCAGCTGGACATCACGCAGGCGCTGCTGAGCACCGAGGGTGCGCTGAAGCCCGGTGCCCGGGTGGTCAGCGTCAGCTCGCAGTCGGGGATCGCGGGCAACCGCGGGCAGACCAACTACGCGGCGTCCAAGGCCGGGATCATCGGGATGGTGCGCGCCTGGGCGCCGGAGTTCGCCGCCCGCAACGCCACGATCAACGCCGTCGCACCCGGCTTCATCGTCACCGAGATGACCGCGAAGATGCCGCTGGGCACCCGCGAGGTCGGGTCGCGGCTGAACTCGCTGCAGCAGGGCGGGCTCCCGGTCGACGTCGCCGAGACCATCGCCTTCCTCGCCCAGCCGGCCAGCGCCGGGGTCAACGGCCAGGTCGTCCGGGTCTGCGGCCAGTCGCTGCTGGGGGCGTGATGGCCGCCGTGACTGGGGCGCCGAACCTCCCCGCGCTCTTCGCCCGGGCCGCGGTCACCGCGCGCGGCCGGGGCGGCGACCTGCCCGACACCCACCTCACCCGCGCCGCGGTGGCGGTCGACCCGGCCCAGCTGGCCGACTACGCCGCCGTCTGCCGGTTCCCGCTGGCCGACGCGCTGCCGGTGACGTTCCCGCACGTGCTGACCTTCCCGCTGCAGGTCGCGCTGATGGCCGACCGCAGCTTCCCGCTGGCGCTGCCCGGGCTGGTGCACGTGCGCAACCGGATCACCGTGAACCGGCCGATCGGGGTCGACGAGAAGCTCGACCTCGAGGTGTGGGCGGACCGGTTCGCCACCCACCGGAGCGGGGCGACCGTCGACCTGGTGGCCTCGGTGCGCAGCCGAGGCGACGAGGTGTGGCGCGGCCGCTCGACCTACCTGGCCCGCGGGGCGACCGCCCCGGACGGCGCACCGGAGGCCGACGTCGAGGTGCCGGTGGGCGACGTCGAGCGGGTCGCCGCCCGCTGGCGGGTGCCCGACGACGCCGGACGCCGGTACGCGAAGGTCTCCGGCGACGTGAACCCGATCCACCTCTCCGGGCTGACGGCGAAGGCGTTCGGTTTCAAGCGGGCGATCGCGCACGGCATGTGGGTCAAGGCGCGGGCGCTCGCGGCGCTGTCGGGCCGGCTGCCCGACGCGGTCAGCGTGGACGTCGGCTTCCGCAAGCCGCTGTTCCTGCCGTCGACCGTCACCCTCGCCACGGCCCAGGCCGACGGCGGCTGGGACCTCGCGGTGCGCAACGAGAAGAGCGGCGTCGAGCACGTCGTCGGGGTGGTCCGCCCGGCCTGACCACCCCGGAAGAGTGTGATCTGCCTTCCAGTTACCGGGAGACGGCTACGAAGAGTGGGGTGACTTTCCGTTGTCCATGACGGACGGTTGCTCCAGACAGAGCTGTCGCTGAGGGCAGCCCCGCGGGGCTGCCGGTGAGAGGGAGAGATGAGCACGAACACACTGGCCCAGGACCACGCCGAGCAGGTCGCCCTGCCCCAGGGCAAGCACTACATCGACGGTCAGTGGCAGGACGGCACCGGCACCGAGCGCCGCGACGTCGTCGACCCGTCGACCGGTCGCGTCGTCACCACCGTCCCCGAGGGCACGGTCGAGGACGTCGACCGGGCCGTCGCCGCCGCCCGCCGGGCCTTCGACAGCGGCCCGTGGCGCACGATGAGCCCGCGCGAGCGCGGCGCCATCCTGCAGCGCGCGGCCCAGCTGATCCTGGAGAACGGCGAGGAGCTGGCCCGGCTGGAGAGCCTGGACACCGGCAAGCCGATCACCTTCGCCCGGCAGATCGACACCAACACCACCGCCGAGCACTTCTCCTACTTCGCCGGCCTGGCCGGCGCGATCGAGGGCGCGACCCGCGGCATCCGCGGCCCGGGCCTGGCCTACACGCGGCGCGAGCCGCTGGGCGTGGTCGCCGCGATCACCCCGTTCAACTTCCCGATGATCCTGTCGACGTCGAAGATCGCCCCCGCCCTGGCGGCCGGCAACACCGTCGTCCACAAGCCGGCGGAGGACACCCCGCTGACCGCGCTGCGGATCGCCGAGCTGCTCACCGAGGCCGGGTTGCCGGCCGGGGTGCTCAACGTGGTGACCGGGCACGGCGCCGTCGCCGGCGACCGGCTCAGCCGGCACCCGGACGTCGACCGGATCGCCTTCACCGGCTCCACCAAGGTCGGCAGCATGATCGCCGCCACCGCGGCCGCCAACGTCACCCCGGTGACCATGGAGCTGGGTGGGAAGTCGGCCAACGTCGTCTTCGACGACGCCGACCTCGACGAGGCGATCCAGGCCGCGGTCTCCGCGTTCGTCTTCAACACCGGCCAGTTCTGCATGGGCGGCACCCGGCTGCTGGTGCAGCGCGGCGTCTACGAGCAGGTGCTCGCCGGCGTCGTCGGCGGCGCCACCCACGTGCCGGTCGGCGACCCGCTGGACGAGGGCACGATCGTCGGCCCGATGGCCGGTGAGCGGCACCTGGAGAACGTCGAGCGCTACGTCGCGCTGGCCACCGGCGAGGGCGGCAGCGGCCGGGTCGTCGCCGGCGGGCAGCGGATCGAGAAGGACGGCGGCTTCTACATGGCGCCGACCGTCGTCGCCGACGTCGCCCAGGACTCCCGCCTGGTGCAGGAGGAGATCTTCGGCCCGGTGCTCACCGTGCAGGTGTTCGACACCGAGGAGGAGGCGGTCGCGCTGGCGAACGGCACGCCCTACGGGCTGGCCGCCGGGCTGCACACCAAGGACGTCGCCCGCGCCCACCGCGTCGCGGCGCAGCTGGAGGCCGGCCTGATCTGGGTGAACACCTACGGCATCCTCGACGTCGCGCTGCCCTTCGGCGGCTACAAGGCGTCGGGCTACGGCCGGGAGAACGGTCCGGAGGCGCTCGACGAGTACCTGCAGACCAAGTCGGTCTACCTGGCGCTCTGACCCACGGCTCGACCGCAGCGGCCGTCGTCCCGGACTCCCGGGGCGGCGGCCGCTGCCGTACGCACCCGGACCCGCCGCTCAGGCCAGTGCGGCCAGCACGGCGTCCAGCAGCCGCTCGGGACCGAACCGGACGACGTCGTCGGCCACGAGGCCGGTGTCCGCGGCGGCCCGCTCGATCGCTGCCCGCGCCGCGGCGTCGTCCAGTCCGGCGGTGTTGAGCGCGACCGCGGCGACCCGGGCCGGGCGCACCCAGCCGGCGGCCTGCTCGTAGCCCTGGACGATCTCGGCGAGCGGCGGCAGCGCAGTGCGCGGGTAGTCGGCGATCGCCGAGCGCCCGGCCCGGTGGCAGAGCACCAGGGCGTCGGCCGACGAGCCGTGCAGCAGCCCGAGGGTCACCCCGGAGTAGGCCGGGTGGTAGATCGACCCCTGGCCCTCCAGCCACAGCAGGTCGCCCCGGGTGGCGCCCTCGCGGACCAGCCGGTCGGCGGCCCCGGCGACGTAGTCGGAGACCACCGAGTCGACCGCGGTGCCCCAGCCGGAGATCGCCACCCCGGTCTGCCCGGTGGCCACGAACACCGACGACAGCCCCCGGGCGCGGGCGGCGCGGTCCAGTTCCAGGACGACGCTCATCTTGCCGATGGCGCAGTCCGAGCCGACGGTGTGCACGACCCGGGCGGGGACCGGTTCGTCGCGGGGGACGTCCAGGTCGGCCGGGGCCGCTCGCAGGTCGCGGATCGCGGCGCCGTGCTCGGCCGCCAGCCGGGCCAGCTCCGGATCGCTGCGGAGGTCGGTGTGCAGTCCGGCTTCCACGTCCAGGCCCAGCCGCAGGGCGTCGGCGAGGACCCGGTGCCAGGCCGGGGTCAGCCGCCCGCCCAACGGGGCGACGCCGAGGAGGATGGTCGTGGCGCCCAGGGCGGCGGCCGCCGCCACGTCGGGGACCACCGGCGCCGGCGAGGCGCAGAAGGGGACCACGTCCACGGCTCGTTGCCCGGCGTGCACCTCGTCGACGACGCACACCACCTCGCGCGGGCCGTACCGCAGCACGCCGTGCGCGGTCTTGGCGTAGGACTCCGCCAGCTGACCGGCGGTGAGGACGGCGAGCCGCTCGGTCATGCCGCCGCCGGGGTCAGGCCCAGCCCGGGGGCGTCGGGCAGCACCAGCCGCGCGTCGGCCAGCCCCAGCCCGGTGAACGGCTGGTCGGAGACGAGCAGGTGGCCGTCCAGGTCCACCAGGTCGGCCAGCGGCCCGAGCTGGGCGGCCTGGGCGATCCCGAGCTGCGACTCGATCATGCAGCCCAGCATGACCCGCAACCCCAGGGCCGCGGCGGCGTGGACCATCCGGTGTGCCTCGCGGATGCCGCCGCACTTGGCCAGCTTCACCACGACGCCGTCCGCGTACCCGGCGGCAGCCGGCACGGACGCCAGGTCGGTGCAGCTCTCGTCGAGGAAGACCGGCAGCCGGTCGGGGACCTCCCGGTACCGGGCGAAGGAGTCCAGGTCGGCTGCGGGGAAGGGCTGCTCGATCATCTCCACCCCGAGTTCCCGCAGCCGGGGCAGCAGCTCGCGGACGCCGTCGAGCGTCCAGCCCTCGTTGCCGTCCACGCGCAGCCGGGCGGGGGAGACCGCCCGGATCGCCTCCAGCCGGCCCAGGTCGTCCGGCCCACCCACCTTGACCTTGTAGACCTCGAACCCCGGTGCGCGGCGGACCCGGGCGACGGTCTCCTCGACGGTGGAGATGCCGATCGTGAAACTGGTCGCGGGCTGCCGGCCGTCCAGCCCGAGCAGCCGCCAGACCGGGAGGCCGTACCGCCTCCCCACCCAGTCGTGGGCGGCGCCGTCCAGCGCCATCTTCGCGCCCTGCGGCCCGGGCCACTCCCGCAGCCGCCGGGCGATGCCCTCCAGGTCGCGGAGGTCGGTGCCGAGCAGCTCCGCGCCGTCCGCCTCCACCGCCGCCGCCATCCCGGCCACCGACTCACCCGCGTAGCTCACCGGCGCGCCCTCGCCGTGCGCGGTCACGCCGTCGGCCTCGATGCGGACGACGAGCACCTCCTCGGTGTCCACCGACGAGCGGGCGATGGTGAAGGTGTCGCGCAGGTGCAGCGTCTGCGACCGGCAGCTAACGGCCACGGTGTCGTGGGCCATCGGGCTCCCTCCTGGCGGGCGGGCTGAGCCCTCACCCTGGCCGGGCCGGACCGCGGTTGGCAAACGGTGCCCGCCTCCCTCGCTCCCTGTGCGCTTCCCCCGCGCTGCGGGGCGGGGAACGCGTACGGAGAGCGTGGGACGCGCCATCGGGTGCGGACGTGGCCCGCCGGGCGCATGATCACGAAGCGGCAACGATCACCCGTCCCGCCCTGCAACCACCCGGCGGCGGGACGAGGGTCGGAGTGGACTCTGACGTCGACCCCGGAGGCAAGCCCGTGCGCGCCCCACGACTCCTGTTCCTCGCCTCCGCCGGCGCGCTCGCACTGAGCGCCTGCTCCGGCGGCGATAGCGTCGACACCGGCAACGGTGGTGGCGGTGCCGGCGGCGACGACGTGCTCGTCGCCGCGGTGAGCGCCCAGCCCGACCAGTTCGACCCGCACGTGACCAGCGCCTACCCGAGCTTCCAGGTGCTGGAGAACGTCTACGACACCCTCGTGGTCCCCAACCCCGAGGACCTCACGATGGAGCCCAGCCTCGCCACCGAGTGGGAGACCAGTGACGACGGGCTGACCTGGACGTTCACCCTGCGCGACGGCGTCACCTTCCACGACGGCAGCGAGTTCGACTCCGCCGACGTCGTCTACTCCTACAACCGGATCATCGACGAGGAGCTGAACAACGCCTACCGGTTCGCCAACGTCGAGTCGGTGACCGCCGACGGCGCGGACACGGTCGTGATCCAGGTCAGCCAGCCGACGCCGAACCTGCCGGCGCTCATCGGTGGCTTCAAGGGGATGGCGATCCTCCCGGAGGGCGCCGCCGAGGAGTACGACCTGACCACCGAGGCGGTGGGCACCGGGCCGTTCACGCTGGAGAGCTCCGACGCCAGCAGCACCGAGCTGGCCGCCTACGAGGACTACTGGGGCGGCGCACCGAGCATCGGGGGCGTCGAGTTCCGCTACGTCACCGAGCCCGCCGCGGCGCTGACCGCGCTGCAGAACGGCGAGGTGCAGTGGACCGACAACGTCCCGCCGCAGCAGATCGAGTCGCTGCAGGGCAACGACCAGGTCGAGCTGGCCACCACCCCGAGCGTCGACTACTGGTACATGTCGATGAACTACGCCCGGGAGCCGTTCGGCAACCCGGCGGTGCGCCGGGCGATCGCCACCGCCGTCGACCGCGACGCGGTCACCGAGGCGGCGCGGTTCGGGGCCGCCGAGCCGAATCAGACGGCCATCCCCGAGGACAGCTTCTTCCACTCCGACTACGCGCCCTACGACGCCGACCCGGCGGCCGCCCAGCAGCTGCTCGAGGAGGCCGGCGTGCAGACGCCGATCACGATGGGGCTGATGGTCACCGATGAGTTCCCGGAGACGGTGACCGCCGCCCAGGTGATCGCCAGCCAGCTGCAGCCGATCGGCATCGAGGTCGACGTGCAGACCGTCGACTTCGCCACCTGGCTGGACCGCCAGTCGCAGGGTGACTTCGACGCCTTCATGCTGGGCTGGCTGGGCAACATCGACCCGTTCGACTACTACCACGCCCAGCACATCACCGACGGCTCCAGCAACTACCAGGGGTACAGCAACCCCGAGGTCGACCGACTGCTGACCGACGCGGCCAGCGAGACCGACCAGGACGCCCGCAAGGACCTCTACGACCAGGCGGCGCAGCTGATCGTCGACGACGCGTCCTACGTCTACCTCTACAACCCCGACGTCGTGCAGGCGTGGGCGCCGGGGCTGTCCGGCTACACGATCCGCCCGGACAAGGCGATCAACTTCGAGGACGTGGAGCTGCCCTGACCGGGTACCTGCTGCGGCGCACCGGGCAGTCGCTGGTCGTGCTGGTCGGGGTGAGCATCATCGTGTTCGCCCTGGTCCACCTCGTCCCCGGCGACCCGGTGCGCCTGGCGCTGGGCACCCGGTTCTCCCAGGAGAGCTACGACGCGCTGCAGGCGCGGTCCGGGCTGGACCAGCCGCTGGTGCAGCAGTACTTCAGCTGGGCGGGCCGGGCGCTCACCGGCGACCTGGGGGTCAGCTTCCGCAGCGGTGAACCGGTGACGGCGCAGATCCTCGAGCGGCTGCCGGCGACGCTGACCCTGGCGTTCGCCGCGATCGTCGTCGCCCTGCTGATCGCCGTCCCGCTGGGCACGATCTCCGCGCTGCGCCCCCGGTCGCTGGTCGACCGGGGGGCCACGGTGCTCAGCCAGATCGGCATCTCGGTGCCCGACTTCTGGATGGGCATCGTGCTGATCCTGGTCTTCGCCGGCACGCTGGGCTGGCTGCCCTCGGGCGGCTACGTGCCGCTGACCGAGGACCCATGGGGCTGGTTCCAGCGGCTGATCATGCCCGCGGTCGTCACCGGCGTCGTCTCCGGTTCGGTGATCACCCGCTTCGTCCGGTCCAGCGTGCTGGAGGCGCTGGGCCAGGACCACGTGCGGACGGCGCAGGCCAAGGGGCTGCCGGCCCGGCAGGTGCTCAGCTGGCACGTGCTGCGCAACGCGCTGCTGCCGCTGGTCACCGTCACCGGGGTGCAGCTGGCCTACCTGCTCTCGGGGGTGGTCGTGGTGGAGATCGTCTTCTCCTGGCCGGGGCTGGGGCAGCTGGCCCTGCAGGCGGTGCAGGCCCGCGACTACCCGGTGCTGCAGGGCGCCGTGCTGCTGTTCGCGCTGGTGTTCCTGCTGGTCAACCTGGTGGTCGACCTGCTGTACAGCCGGCTGGACCCGAGGATCGCGCGCCGATGACCACCCCTGCCGACCCGGGCCCGAGCCCGGCCACCGAGCCCCCGGACAGCGGGCCCTACGGGTCCGCCACCGTCGGGACGCCGACCGCCGGGGCGCGGACCACCGGGCCGAGTGACCAGCCGACCGGTCAGCCGACCGCCCCGCTGCGGCCGGCGCGACCGCGCTGGCGGGAGACGCTCGGCCTGCTGCTGCACAACCCGACGGCGGCCGTCGCCGCGGCGTGGATCCTGCTGATGGTCGTCGTCGCCCTCTTCGACGACCAGCTGGCCCCGCAGGGCCCCAACGAGATCTCCGTGGCCGACCGGCTGCAGTCGCCGAGCGCCGAGCACCCGTTCGGCACCGACGACCTGGGCCGCGACGTCCTCTCCCGGGTGATCCTGGGGGCGGCGGTCTCGCTGCGGGTGGGGCTGGTCGCGGTCAGCATCTCGCTGGTCGTCGGCACCCTCATCGGGCTGCTCGCCGGTTTCTACGGCAAGTGGGTCGACGACGCCCTGATGCGGTTCATGGACATGCTCTTCGCCTTCCCGGCGGTGCTGCTGGCGATCTCGATCGTCGCGATCCTCGGGCCGGGCCTGACCAACACCACCATCGCCATCGGCATCGTCTACATCCCGATCTTCGCCCGGGTCACCCGCTCCAGCGTGCTCAGCGTGCGGGAGGAGGTCTACGTCCGGGCGTCCCGGTCGGTGGGCTCCTCGGATGTGCGGCTGCTCTTCCGGCACGTGCTGCCCAACGCCGCTCCGCCGATCATCGTGCAGACCTCGGTCAGCCTGGCGTTCGCGGTGCTGTCGGAGGCGGCGCTGTCCTTCCTCGGGCTGGGCACCCAGCCGCCCGACCCGTCGTGGGGGCTGATGCTGTCGGAGGGCCGCGGCTACATCGAGCTCGCCTGGTGGATCGCGGTCTTCCCGGGGCTGGCCATCTTCCTGCTGGTGCTGTCGTTCAACCTGCTCGGTGACGGGCTGCGCGACGTGCTGGACCCGCGGCAGCGGACGGCGATGAGCGGAGGCCGCCAGTGAGCGGACAGGGGCGTGAGCATCGCAGCGAGCGCCAGCGAGCGAGGAGCGGAGCGCTCCGCGGGAGCGAACGGGTGATCCAGTGAGCGGACAGGGGCGTGAGCCGGTGCTGGAGGTCGAGGACCTGCGGGTGCGGCTGCGCACCCCGCGCGGACCGGCCGACGTGGTCAACGGGCTGAGCTACACCGTCGGCCGCGGCGAGACCGTCGCCGTGGTGGGGGAGTCCGGCAGCGGCAAGAGCGTCTCGGTGCTCGCGCTGATGGGGCTGCTGCCCGACGGGGTCGCCACCGTCAGCGGGGCGGCCCGGCTGGACGGCGAGGACCTGCTGACCATGCGCCCGGACCGGCTGCGCCAGGTGCGCGGGCCGGGGATCGGGATGGTCTTCCAGGACCCGATGACCTCGCTGAACCCGGTGCTCACCGTCGGGCGCCAGCTCGTCGAGGGCATCCGCGCGCACGACGACGTCGGGAAGGCCGCCGCCCGCACGCGCGCGGCCGAGCTGCTGGCGGAGGTGGGGCTGCCCGACCCGGGCAAGGCGTTGGACCGCTACCCGCACGAGCTCTCCGGCGGCATGCGGCAGCGGGTGATGATCGCGATCGCGCTGAGCAGCTCCCCGGCGCTGCTGATCGCCGACGAGGCCACCACCGCCCTCGACGTCACGGTGCAGGCACAGATCATCGAGCTGGTCGAGCGGCTGCAGCGCGAGCACGGCACCGGCGTCGTCTGGATCACCCACGACCTGGGCGTGGTCGCGGGCATCGCCGACCGGGTGCTGGTCATGTACGGCGGGCGGTGCGTGGAGGACGGCACGGTCGACGACGTGCTCGAGCACCCGGCGCACCCCTACACCCGGGGCCTGCTGGGTGCGCTGCCCGACCTGGCGGAGCCGCGCGCCGACGGCTCGGTGCCCGACCTGGCCACGGTGCCCGGCACCCCGCCGGCGCCCACCGACCTGCCGGCCGGCTGCGTGTTCTGGCCGCGCTGCCCGGTGCGCGCCGACCCGCGCTGCGAGACCGAGCAGCCGCCCCTCGCCGTCCTCCCCGTTCGCCAGAATGGCCATTCTGGCGGGGAGCTGCCGCACCGGGCGGCCACCTGGTGCACCGAGGACGCCGGAGCGGCCTCCGGTGCGACCGCCGCAGGCGTCACGGGAGCGGGCCGATGAGCGACGACGACGTGCTGGTCTCCGCCCGCGGCCTGGAGGTGCACTTCCCGATCCGCTCCGGGGTGCTGCGCCGGACCACCGGCGCGGTGCGGGCGGTCGACGGCGTCGACCTGGAGATCCGCCGCGGGGAGACGCTGGGCCTGGTGGGGGAGTCCGGCTGCGGGAAGTCGACGCTGGGCAACGCGCTGCTGCGGCTGGTCGAGCCGACCGGGGGCACGGTCACCTTCGACGGCACCGACGTCACCGCGCTGAACGCCCGGGAGCTGCGCCGGATGCGGCGGCGGGCCGGGATGGTGTTCCAGGACCCGTTCGCCTCCCTCGACCCGCGGCGCACCGTGGCGCAGACGGTCGCCGAGCCGCTGGAGGTGCACGGACTGCACCCCGGACGGCGGGAGCGCGCCGCCCGGGTGGGGGAGCTGCTGGAGCTGGTCGGACTGGACCCGGCGGTGGCCGGGCGGTACCCGCACGAGTTCTCCGGCGGGCAGCGGCAGCGGGTCGGCATCGCCCGGGCCCTGGCCGGGGAGCCGGACTTCCTGGTCTGCGACGAGGCGATCGCCTCCCTCGACGTGAGCGTCCAGGCCCAGGTGCTCAACCTGCTGCGCGGGCTGCAGCGGCGGCTGGGGCTGACGCTGCTGTTCATCTCGCACGACCTGTCGGCCGTGCGGCACGTCTCGGACCGGATCGCGGTCATGTACCTGGGCCGGATCGTGGAGGTCGGGCCGGCCGCGGCGGTGGGCAGCGAGCCGCAGATGCCCTACACGCAGGCGCTGCTGTCCGCCGTCCCCGTGCCGCACCCGTCGGTGGAGCGCAGCCGGGAGCGGATCGTGCTGCGCGGCGACGTCCCGTCGCCGGCGGCGGTGCCCAGCGGCTGCCGGTTCCGCACCCGCTGCCCGTACGTCTTCGAGCCCTGCGACGACGTCGACCCGGCGCTGCAGCCGGCCGGCGTGCCCGGCCAGCTCGCCGCCTGCCACCTGCACGGCGTGGCCGGGACGCCGGTGGCCGAGGAGGCCGGCGCGGCGCCGGCCTGAGGGCTCACATGCGCCGGCGGGCCCGGAGCCGCAGCGGCCGGCCGTCGGGGTCGATGACGACCCGGTAGACCGGTGCGGCGAGCAGCCGCTTCCACCACGGCGGATCGGCGACGACGTGCGGGCGGAGCCGGCCGGGGGGACGGGGCCCGCGCCGTCCGCCCGCGTGCCAGGCGTCCAGAGCGGCCGCGCTGCGCCGCAGGACCGCGGCGGCCTCGTCCGGGTCGACCAGGTCGCCGTCGTCGCCGTCGGCCCGCTCCAGGTGCTCGCGCATCAGCCGCAGCCGCAGGTCGCGGGCGAAGCGGCGCGCACCGTCGCCGCGCCCACCCGGGTCGGCCGGCTCGCGGGGGTCGCGCTCGGCGTCGACGACGGCGGCGGTGAGCTCCGAGTCGTGCGTCCAGGAGCGGCGGTTGAAGTTGTCGCTGCCCACGGTCGCCCACACGTCGTCGACGATGCAGACCTTGGCGTGCACGTAGACCGGGACCCCGTGCCGGTTCTCCACGTCGACCACCTGCACCCGGTCGCCGCCGGCCGCCCGCACCATCTCCAGCGCCCGTCGGTGCCCGTAGGTGATCGGCAGGACGCTGAGCGGGCTGTCCTTGTCGGGGTGGCGCGGCACGACGACCACGAGCTGCAGCCGGGGCTTGGCGCGGAGCGCGGCGGCGAACACCCGGGCGACGTCGGTGGACCACAGGTACTGGTCCTCCACGTAGACCAGGCGCTCGGCCCGGGCCAGCACCTTCGCGTAACCGCGGGCCGCGCTGCGCTCGCCGTCCGGGGCGAACGGGTACCCGGGGCGGCGGTTGGGGTAGGTGCGCAGCAGCTGCACCGCGCACGAGCCCTCGGCCGGCGGTGCCGGCCGGGCATCCGGCAGGGACGAGGGCTCGCGGTCCTGGCCGCGGAGCAGGTCGGGCAGCACGTGCCACGGCATCCGGGACAGCTCGGCGGCGTCCTGCCAGCGCTCCCGGAACACCGCCTCGACCTCCCGGACGACGGGTCCGCGGAGCTCGACCTGGACGTCGTGCCACGCCGGGGTGTCGCCGTAGGCCGCGGCGAACGGCCGGGTCTGCGGGTCGCCGTCGTGCGCGGCACCGTCCCGACGGCTGTGCGCGACGTCGATCCCGCCGACGAACGCGACGTCGTCGGCCGGGCGGTCGCGGTGCCGGATCACGACGAACTTCTGGTGGTGGCTGCCGAGCGGCCGGACCCGCTGGTCGAGCAGGACCTCCCCGCCGGTCTCGTTGACGTCCCGGGACAGGTCGCGGTTCTGCTCGGCGGAGAACTCCAGGGTGTCCAGGTGCGACCGCCAGATCAGCCCCTTCACCACGGCGCCGCGGCGGACCGCGTCCGACAGGGCCTTCCCCACCGTCGGGCCGTCGTCGGTGAGCAGCTCGTCGGTGTCGCCGCGCCAGCCGGTCAGGTACACGTGGTCACCGCGGCCGGCGCCCGCCAGCGCCTCGGCGAGGGCAGCGAGGTAGGTGCGGCCGTCGACCAGCGGCCGCACGGCGTTGCCCTCCGTCCACGGCTGCAGGCGGGTCGAGTCGTTGCCCCGCTCGGCGGCGGTGAGGAACCAGTCCGCCAGTCCGGCCGGGGCCGGCTCACGGCGGGTCGGTCGGGTCATCCAGGCGGCTCCGTCGGTCGTCGGTGCCTTCCCTGGCCGGCCGGCGAGGGGAGGGGAACCTCCCAGTCCTACCGTGGAACCAGCCGGTCCGCTCGGGTGTCGCGGCCCGGGTCAGCCGCGTCCGGAGCGGGTCGGCCGGCGGCCCTGCCGCGAGCCGGAGCGGGACCCCGGGCGATTCCCGCGGCGGCCGTCGCGACCGCCGTCCCGCGGGCGCTCGCCGTCGCGACCCCGGCCGGCGGGCCGGGAGCTGCACGGCCGGCAGGTGCTGAACCACGGGGCGATCGCCGTGCCGCACTCCGCGCACTTCCCGGACCGGCCGATGGAGATGGCGTCGGGCAGCAGCTCGCTGATGCTCTCCGCGCACTCCTCCTCGACCCAGGCGGCGTCCTCGCTGCTGAGCCCGGCGACGCCGGGGAACTGGCGGAGCAGCGTCTGCGCGTCGCGGGCGGCGGCCGCGGCCTGCTCGAAGTCCTCCACCGAGCCGCCGCGCGGCACGTCGGGCAGCACCGTCTCGGCGGCCACCGGCAGCCCGACCGCGTGCCGCAGCGCGGCGCGGGCCAGGGTGAGCCAGCGGATCCGCCGCGGCGGGTTGTAGTCGATGGCCAGGTTGACCAGCCGCCACACCGTCTCCAGGTCGCCGGCGGCGCCCAGCGGGCCGCGCAGCAGCGGCAGCAGGGCGTGCACCCGCAGGATCAGCGGGGTGACGTCGTCGGCGGTCATGCCGGTGTCGCGGGTGGCGCGGCGGGCCCAGGCCATCCAGCGGGTGAGCGCCTCGGGCAGGTCGACGGCCTCGAACGCGCCGAGGTCGGCCAGCTCCGGCCGCAGCCGGGGTGCCCGCTTGGGCAGGTCGCTCATCTCGTCGCCGCGGGCGACGGCGGCGCCCTTGGCGACCAGCGCGGGCACCGGCTTGAGCCCGGCGACCCCGGTGAGGACGCCGACGCTGCCGTGCCCGGTGAGCCCGTACCGGCCGGCGCGACCGGCGATCTGCGCGGCCTCCCAGCTGCGCAGCGGGCGCACCTCGATGCCGTCGTACTTGCTGGTCTCGGCGAACAGCACGGTCGTCGCCGGCACGTTGATGCCGTGGCCGATGACGTCGGTGGTGACCAGCACGTCGAACTCGCCGTCGGTGAACTTCTCGATCACCTCGCGGCGGGTGGCCGGGGGCAGCGCGCCGTAGAGGACGCCGACCCGGCCCGGCCGGTGCTGGTCGAGCTCGGCGGCGACGGCGTAGACGGTCTTCCGGGAGAAGGCGACCACCAGCGTCTGCGGGCGCACGGTGGCGGGCTTGACCGGGGCGTGCAGCACGTCGAGCCGGGACAGCCGCTTGTGGTTGACGACCTCGATCGACTGCGCGTCGGCGACCAGCGGCTTGAGCAGCAGGTAGGCCTCGGCGGCGGAGATCAGGTGCATCTCGCGGAACTCGCCGGTCAGCAGCAACCGGGCCCAGTGGTGGCCGCGGTCGGGGTCGGCGACCCAGTGCGACTCGTCGAGCACCAGCAGCTCACCGCGCATCGGGGCCTTCTCCACCGTGCAGCAGACGATCGGCGCGAAGGGGTCGATCTCCTCCTCGCCGGTGGAGAGCCCGACGGTGCCCGCGGGCAGCTGGGCGGAGAGCTTGGCGTAGGCCTCGTGCGCGAGCTGGCGCAGCGGGGCGGCGTAGACCCCGGAGCCGGTGGCGGCCAGCGCCTGCAGCGACTCGTAGGTCTTGCCGGAGTTCGTCGGGCCTAGGTGGAACACGACCGACTCGGGCCGCACCGTGCGGGTGGGCAGCTCGGGGGCGGCGCCGTCCACCCAGATCTGCTGGGCGGTCTTCTCGTCGCGGGCGGCCTTGCGGTCGGCTTCGCGGGCGGCGGCCTCGCGGCCGGAGGTGCGCTCACGGCGGCGGGCGGGGGGCTGCTCGGGGGTGGTGGCAGACAGGGGGTTGTCCTTCGGTGGGGGACGGAAGCCAGGGGGAGGTCGACGCGGTGCCGCGGACCCGTTACGGCCAACAACGCACGCCTCCGACACATGCCCGGCGCCGGTCCGGGCCCTCCCTCCCCGGCCCGAGCGCCCGCCGTTGCGGGCGGGATGGCTGGGTCGGAACGGTGGCGGGCGCGCCGTGTACCCGGCCGGGTCGAGGTGGAGGCGTTCACCGACATCCTAGGCGGTGAACGCGGGCGCTGCGGCATCACCGGCCGCTGAACACCCGGTCGGCGGTGCCCCGGGCGAGGGGTGGTGGCGGGCGCGGACCGGCTCGCTCGCCGGGCGCCGGCCGCCCGTGGGGCCGGGGCGCTAGCCTCGGTGGGCCAGGAGGGCTCGCCTAGTGGCCGATGGCGGCGGTCTTGAAAACCGCTAGGAGTTCACGCTCCTCGTGGGTTCGAATCCCACGCCCTCCGCTCACCCGTCCGCGCCCGGCACCGGCCGTGCGGTGCAGGGGGCTCCCCGGGTCCGAAGGTGAACGGGACCTGTTCGTATCGACGACGTCCTGCTTCCATGTCGTCACGCGCCGTTCACACGAATGAGTGACAGTCCTCGGCGTCGTACCGATCCGTCCCACCCGGGAGGCCATCCGTGCCGTTCGCCCACTCGATGACAGCGCGCAGGGTCGCTGCCGTCACCGCCGTCGCCGTGGGGGGTGCTCTGCTCGGCGCATCTCCCGCGCTGGCGGGCGAGCCGCCCGCCGGCAGTCCGTTCATCAGCGAGTTCCACTACGACAACGGCGGAGCCGACGCCAACGAGCGCGTCGAGGTCACCGCCGAACCCGGCACCGACCTCACCGGCTGGACCCTGGTCGGCGTCAACGGGTCCAACGGGTCCACCTACGACACGCAGGAGCTCTCCGGCGTCGTCGGCGAGTCCGGCACCGTGGTCGTGGACTTCCCCGGCCTGCAGAACGGCAGCCCGGACGGGCTCGCGCTGATCGGCCCGGACGGCACGGTCGTCCAGTTCCTCTCCTACGAGGGCACGTTCACCGGCACCATCGACGGCCAGCCGGTCGAGTCCACCGACGTCGGCGTCAGCGAGACCGGCAGCGGGCCGGAAGAGGGCTCGATCCAGCTGGTCGACGGCGCCTGGGTGGTCACCGACACCAACACCTTCGGTGCGGCCAACGAGGTCGTCGCCCCCGAGCCGGAGCCCGAGCCCGAGCCCGTCGACTGCGCCACCGACGGCCTCACCGCCATCACCGAGGTGCAGGGCACCGGTGACGTGAGCCCGCTGGTGGGCGACACGGTCACCGTCGCCGGCGTCGTGACGAGCAGCCCCGACGGCTTCGGCAGCCTCTACGTGCAGGACCCGACGGCGACCCCGGGCGCGGCCTCCACCGCCGTCAACGTCTTCGGCTCCACCGACGGCCTGGAGATCGGCGACGCCGTCCAGGTCACCGGGGAGGTCGCCGAGTACAACGGCCTGACCCAGGTCGAGGCGAGCGCTGTCGCGCTGTGCAGCGAGGACGCCGTCCTGCCCGCGCCGGTCAGCATCGACTGGGCGCAGACCGACGCCGCGGAGCGCGAGTCGCTGGAGGGCATGCTCTTCCAGCCCACCGGTGACTACACGGTCACCGAGGTCTACAACCTCAACCGCTACGGCGAGGTCATGCTCGCCGCCGGCACCGAGCCGCTGCGCCAGGCCACCGACGTCGTCGAGCCGGGCGCGGAGGCCATCGCCTACGAGGAGGCCAACGCCCAGCGGGTGCTCCTGCTCGACGACGGCCGCAGCACCAACCTCAGCACCGCGGGCCTCGAGCCCAGCTACGGCTCCCTCGAGGACGCCATCCGGGTCGGCGACCAGGTCACCTCCTTCGGCGACGTCCCCTACGTCCTGGACTACCGGTACGACGCCTGGCGCGCGCAGCCGGTCACCGTCGTCACGGCCGAGACCGAGGGGACGGCCTCCTTCGACGACAGCAACCCGCGCACCGACGCCCCCGAGGAGGTCGGCGGCGACGTCCAGGTCGCCTCGTTCAACGTCCTCAACTACTTCACCACCTTCGGCGGGGACGCGCGCGGCGCCGAGAACCCCGCCGAGCTGGCGGAGCAGCAGGCCAAGATCGTCACGGCGATCAACGCGCTGGGTGCCGAGGTGGTGGCCCTGGAGGAGATCGAGAACTCGGTCAAGTTCGGGGAGGACCGCGACGAGGCGCTGGCCGCCCTCACCGCCGCGCTGAACGCCGGGGCCGGCGAGGAGCGCTGGGCGTTCGTGCCCTCGCCGGCGGTGCTGCCGCCGGTCGAGGACCAGGACTTCATCCGCAACGCCTTCATCTACCAGCCGGCCGCGGTCGAGCTGGTGGGGGAGTCGGTGGTCGACACCGACGAGGTGTGGGCCGGGCTGGCCCGCCAGCCGCTCGCGCAGACCTTCCGCGCGGCCGGTGAGGAGTTCACGGTCGTCGTGAACCACTTCAAGTCCAAGGGCTCCGCGCCCGAGGGCGACGAGGACACCGGCGACGGCCAGGGCAACGCCAACGCCACCCGGGTGGCCGAGGCGCAGCGGCTGGTCGCGTTCGTCGAGTCCCTGGAGAGCGCGCCCGACGCCACCCTGCTGATCGGTGACTTCAACAGCTACACGATGGAGGACCCGCTCGACGTCCTCGTCGAGGCTGGTTACACCAACCTCGGGGCGGAGACCGGCGAGAGCACCTACGTCTTCAGCGGCCGGGTCGGCTCCCTGGACCACGCGTTCGGTTCGCCGGCGCTGGTCGAGGACGTCACCGGCGTCGACATCTGGAACATCAACTCCGTCGAGTCCTACGGCTACCAGTACGACGGCTACCCGGGTTGGTACGACGACGACCCGTTCCGGTCCTCCGACCACGACCCGATCGTGGTCGGCCTGGACCTGGGTGAGCCGGGCAGCGGCGGCGGCGACGTCGACGGCACCACCGAGCTCCAGCTGCTGGGCATCAACGACTTCCACGGCCGGCTGGACGACGCGGTGGCCCTGGCGGGCACCGTCGAGGAGCAGCGGGCCCGGGACGACGTCGACGCCACCCTGCTGCTGTCGGCCGGGGACAACATCGGCGCCTCGCCGTTCGTCTCCGCCAGCCAGCAGGACGCCCCCACGCTCGAGGTGCTCAACGAGATGGGGCTGCAGGCCTCGGCCGTCGGCAACCACGAGTTCGACCGCGGCTTCGCCGACCTCACCGACCGCGTCGGGGTCGACGGCGAGAGCGGCCTGGCCGACTTCGCCTACCTGGGTGCCAACGTCTACGGCGCCGACGGTGAGCCGGCGCTGCCGGAGTACGCGCTGCTGGACGCCGAGGGCGTCACGGTCGGCGTCATCGGCGTCGTCACCGAGGAGACGAGCTCGCTGGTCTCCCCGGCCGGCATCGAGGACATCACCTTCGGTGACCCGGTCGAGGCCACGAACCGGGTGACCGACGAGCTCACCGACGGGGTCGGGGACGAGGCGGACGTGATCGTCCTGCTCGCCCACGAGGGCGCACCGGCGGGTGAGGCGACCAGCACGCTGGAGGCCGAGCTCGCCGCCGACACCGCGTTCGCCGCGATCGTCAACGGTGCCGACGCCGACGTCGACGCCATCTTCACCGGGCACACGCACCAGACCTACGCCTGGCAGGCGCCCGTTCCGGGCACCGACGGGACGCGTCCGGTGATCCAGACCGGCTCCTACGCGGCGGACCTCGGCCGCATCGTCCTCGCCTACGACGAGGCGACCGGCGAGGTCACCTCCTCGACGGTGGAGAACCTGGCGCTCACCGAGGTGCCGGCCGAGGAGCTGATCGCGGCCTACCCGACCGTCGCCGAGGTCGCCGACACCGTCGCGGCCGCCCAGGCGGTGGCCGACGAGGTCGGCAGCCAGGTCGTCGGCTCGATCACCGCCGACATCACCCGGGCCTTCACCACCGGCCCGGAGGGCCAGCAGGTGGAGGACCGCGGGTCGTACTCGGCCCTCGGCGGCCTGGTCGCGGACAGCTACGTGTACGGCGCCGCGGAGAGCGCGATCGAGCCGGCCGACCTCGGCCTGGTCAACCCCGGTGGCCTGCGGGCCGACCTGCTGTACGGGGAGGACGGCGAGATCACCCTGGCCGAGGCCAACGAGGTCACCCCGTTCGCCAACGACCTGGTGGTCACCTCGCTCACCGGTGCGCAGCTGGTGGAGGTGCTGGAGCAGCAGTGGCAGCCCGAGGGCAGCTCGCGGCCGTTCCTGGCCCTGGGCACCTCCGAGGAGCTGACCTGGTCCTACGACCCGGAGGCGGCCGCCGGTGAGCGGATCATCGTCGACAGCATCCGGATCTCGGGGGAGCCGATCGACCTGGACGCCACCTACCGGGTGGCGACCAACAGCTTCCTGGCCTCCGGCGGTGACAACTTCACCACCTTCGCCGAGGGCACCACGGAGGGCACCGGCCTGATCGACTTCGACGCCTTCCAGGCGTACCTGGAGGAGAACTCGCCGCTCAGCCCGGAGGGCTTCACCGACCGGGTGACCGTCGGGGAGGCCGAGGAGCCGCAGGCGCCGGCGACCGTCACGGTCTCGCCGACCACGTTCGCCCACGGTGACAAGGTCACCTTCTCGGTGACCGGCTTCGGTCCGGAGGAGCGCGTCGTGGTCACCGTCGGCGGGAAGCGGCTGGGCAACGTGCGCACCGACGCCGAGGGCGCCGCGTCGGTGCGGGTCACGGTGCCGAAGTCGGTGGGCCTGGGCGCCGTCCAGGTCACCGCGACCGGCAAGACCTCGGGGACGACCGCGAGCGTCGAGGTGCAGGTCACCGAGAAACCGAAGCCGGGCAACGGCGGTGGCAACGGTGGCGGCTTCGGCGGCGGCTTCGTGGGCCAGCTCCTGGGCTGGCTGTGGCAGCTGCTGCGGGGCTGGCTGGGCTGACCGGGCCGGGGCCGCTCCGCCCCGGCTGAGGTGACGCGCCGGCCCGGTGCGCCACCGAGCGAGCACGACGACGGGCCCCCGACTCCGGTCGGGGGCCCGTCCTCGTCGTCGGCTGTGTCGTCGGCCGTGTCGCCGCCGCCGGAGGGGCGCTCGGCCCGGCGGGGCGCGTGGTCCTAGGGTCACCGTCGTGCCCGCGTCGACGAGCCGCCCGACGCGGTCGACCGGCCGCGCCGCCCGCCGCCGGCGGGCCGACGGCGACCTGCCCTCCCGCTGGCGCCGATGGCCGCACCTGCGGCACCCCGCGCAGGTGGTCGTCGCCGCGTTCGCGCTGGCGGTGTCGGTCGGCACCCTGCTGCTCTGGCTGCCGATCGCCAGCGTGCCCGAGGGCAGCCCGTCGCTGCTCGAGGCCCTGTTCACCGCGACGTCGGCGGTCTGCGTGACCGGGCTGACGGTCGTCGACACCCCCGTCTACTGGACGGGGTTCGGCGAGGCGGTGATCCTCGGGCTGATCCAGGTGGGCGGCTTCGGGATCATGACCCTCGCCTCCGTGCTCGGCCTGGTGCTCGCCCGCCGGCTGGGGCTCCGGGCACGGCTGAACGCCGCGGCCGAGACCAAGAGCATCGACGTCGGCGACATCCGCCGGGTGGTCGTCGGGGTCGCCACGATCAGCCTGCGGTTCGAGGCGGTGGTCGCCGTCGTGCTGGCGGCGCGGTTCGCCCTCGGCTACGACCAGAGCCTCTCCGAGGCGTTGTGGAACGGCGTCTTCCACGCCGTCTCCGCGTTCAACAACGCCGGCTTCGCGCTCTTCACCGACAACCTCATCCCGTTCGCCACCGACCCGTGGATCTGCCTGCCGATCAACGCCGCCGTCATCGCCGGCGGGCTCGGCTTCCCGGTGCTCATGCAGCTGCGCCGGGACCTGCGGGTGCCGCGCAAGTGGGTGATGAACACCCGGCTGGTGCTGCTGGGCACCGGGGTGCTTCTCGTCGTCGGCACCGTGTTCCTCACCGCGCTGGAGTGGCGCAACCCGGCGACGCTCGGCCCGCTGTCGGTGCCCGGCAAGCTGCTGGCCGGGTTCACCACCGCGGTCATGCCCCGCACCGCGGGGTTCAACGTCGTCGACGTCGGCGCCATGGAGCCGGCCAGCTGGCTGGCCACCGACGTGCTGATGTTCATCGGCGGCGGGCCCGCCGGCACCGCCGGCGGGATCAAGGTGACCACGTTCTTCGTGCTCGTCTTCATCGTGCTCACCGAGATCCGCGGCGAGGGCGCGGTGAACGTGCTGGGCAAGCGGCTGCCGCGCTCGGTCCAGCGGCAGGCGATCACCGTGGTGCTGCTGTCGGTCATGGCCGTGGGGCTGCCGGTGCTGGCGCTGCTGGTCGCCACCCCCTTCACCCTCGACCGGGTGCTGTTCGAGGTCGTCTCGGCGTTCTCCACCGTCGGACTGACCACCGGCATCACCGCCGACCTGCCCGCGTTCGGGCAACTGCTGCTGGTGGCGCTGATGTTCATCGGCCGGCTCGGCCCGATCACCCTGGCCTCGGCGCTCGCCCTGCGGCAGCGCACCCAGGCCTACGAACTACCGAAGGAGCGACCCGTCATTGGCTGACTGGCTGCACCCCCGCCGCTCCAGCGGCCGGCGGGCCCCGTCGAACGCCGTCGTCGTCATCGGCCTGGGCCGGTTCGGCTCGGCGCTCGCGCTGGAGCTGATGGCCGCCGGCACCGAGGTGCTGGGCATCGACGCCGACCCCGACATCGTGCAGGAGCTCAACGGCCGGCTCACCCAGGTGGTGCGCGCCGACTCCACCAAGGAGGAGGCGCTGCGGCAGCTGTCGGTGCCCGACTTCGACCTGGCGGTGGTGGGCATCGGCACCGACGTCGAGGCGAGCATCCTCACCACCTCGCTGCTGCTCAGCTTCGGCATCGAGGACCTGTGGGCCAAGGCGCTCAGCGAGCCGCACGGCCGGATCCTCCGCCAGCTCGGCGTGCAGCACGTGATCTACCCCGAGCACGACATGGGCCGGCGGGTGGCGCACCTGGTGCGCGGGATGGTGCTGGACTACATCCAGTTCGAGGACGACTTCGCCATGGTCAAGACCCGGCCGCCGGCGGACACCATCGGCAGGCGGCTGGGGGACACCGGCGTGCGGACCCGGCACCAGGTGACGGTCGTGGCGGTCAAGCGCCCCGGCGAGGGGTTCACCTACGCCACCGCGGACACCGTGCTGGAACCCGACGACGTGATCATCGTGGCCGGCCGGACGAAGCTCGCCGAGAAGTTCAGCCAGCTGGCCTGAGGCCTCACCCCTTCGGGGCGGCCCGGGACCGGCCCAGGGCAGTGGATCTTCCCCCATGTCGTTGACCAGGTGTGCGACTGCCGACGGGGATGAGAGCCCGCGACCCGCGGGCGGCTGCGCGCACGGCGCTGCCCATCATCGCCGTCGTCGCCGTCGTCATGGCCGCCTTCACCACCTTCGGCCCCAACTCGGTCAGCGTCACCACCCGCGCCGCCTCCTGGGGCACGGTCGCCCTGCTGGTCGCCGTCGGCGCGGTGGTGGTGCTGATCCCCGCCGAGCGGCTGGACCGGCACGGCGTCTTCGCCTGGCTCGGCCTGCTCGGCGTCGTGCTGGTCTGCGCGATGAACGTGGTCACCAACGACCCCTCGGCCGCGGCGCAGGCCTTCCTGTCCTTCCCGGTGCTCTGGGGCGCCGCGCACCTGCGCCGGGCCGCCGTCGCGCTGATCACCACCGCCGCGGTGCTGCTGGACGCCGCCGTCCTGCTGGTGCTGCTGCCGCTGGAGCCGGCGCTGACCGACCTGGTGTTCTTCGGCAGCGTGCTGGTGGTGATCTCGCTGATGCTGGTGCGCGCCGGCGACGTCCAGGAGCGCCTGGTCGCCGCGCTGCACCGGCAGGCGAGCATCGACTCGCTGACCGGCCTGGTGAACCGCCGGGTGCTCGACGAGGCGCTGGCCGGCGCCCTGACCGCCCCGCTGCACCCGCAGGGCACCGCGCTGGTGCTGGTCGACGTCGACTCGTTCAAGGCGATCAACGACCAGCACGGCCACCCGGTCGGCGACGACGCCCTCGTGCACGTGGCCCGGGTGCTGCGCAGCGTGGTCCGCGCCGGGGACGCCGTGCTCAGCCGGATGGGCGGGGACGAGCTGGCGGTGCTGCTGCCCGACTGCCCGCCCGACGTCGCCACCCGCCGGGCCACCGAGGTGCTCGACGCCGTCCGCGCCTCCCCGGTGCGGCTGCCCGACGGCTCGCTGCTGGCGCTGTCGGTGAGCCTGGGGGTCGCGCACGCGCCGGTGCACGCCACCGGGCTGGAGGAGCTCTACGCGGCCGCCGACGCCGCGCTGTACGCCGCCAAGCGGGGTGGCCGGGGCCGGGTCGCCCTCGCCGGGGCCCGCTGATGTCCCGTCTTCGATCAGGTTCCCTGATCACTGCCTGTCCTCCCGCACCAACGTTGGTGCGGGGGGACGGGGTCCGATCAGGTCACCTGATCACTGCCGCAGCCGGCGGGCGGTGGCGGCGAGGGTCCGGGCGGTGAGCCGGCCGTCGGCCAGCCCGAGCGCGACGACGTCGTCGAACACCTGACCGTCCGTGGCGGCGGCGCGGACGACGCCGTCCATCAGCCGGGGCCAGCGCGACAGCTGCGACGCCGCCCGGACCGAGCGCAGGTGCCCGCCCAGCCGCCGGGCCAGCATCGCCCGGTGCACCGCCCCGGCCCGGGCGCCGTGCGACGCGGCGAGCCCGGCGAGCGCACCGGAGAGCACCGCGTAGAAGATCCCCTCGCCGGTCAGCGGGTTGACCAGCGAGCGCGCGTCGCCGGCCAGCAGCACCCGGCCGTCGGGCGTGCGCGGGTGCCCGGTCGACAGCGGCAGCCGGTGGGCGCGCAGCTGCTCGGGCGCGACCCCCGGCAACAGCCGGTGCAGCCCGGCGACCAGCCCGGCCCGGGTGACCCCGCCCGAGACGAGCTCGCCGTACCCGACGTTGGCCCGGCCGTCGCCGATCGGGAACGACCAGGCGTAGGCCGGCCAGCGCTGGTCGGTGGTGGTCACCACCTGCACGCCGGCCTGGCCGGGCGGCTCGGGCGCGTACCCGCGGAGCGCCACCGCCAGCCGGTCGCCCCGGTTCGGCGGCACGCCCAGCGCCCGCCGGACGACGGACTCCGCCCCGTCGGCGCCGACCACCACGGAGGCCCGGAAGCGGCCGTCGACGTCCACCGAGTCGCCTCGGTCGGTCACCGAGCGCACGGTGTGCCGGACGAACCGCACCCCGCCGTCCCGGACCTGGGCCAGCAGCCGGCCGTCGAGCACCGCGCGTGGCACCACCACGGACGGACGGCGGGTCGCCCGCTCCACGACGTCGCCCCCGGGCCCGGTCAGCCGCAGCCGGGGCACCCCGGGGAAGCCGTCGGTCAACGCGGCGACGTCCAGCCCCAGGGTGGCGAGGACGTCCAGCGCCTCCGGGGCCACGCCGTCGCCGCACACCTTGTCACGGGGGAAGTCCGCCCGGTCGACCACGAGCACGTCGGCGTCCGGCGCCGCCCGGCGGACCGCCGCGGCGCACGCGGCGCCGGCGGGCCCGCCCCCGACGACGAGGACGTCGACGTGCTCCACGGGCGGCATGCCGGCCTCGTCAGGCGCTCGGGGTGGGGGTCCACTTGCGGGCCGGGTGCTCGTAGCCCTCGACGAAGGCCAGCAGCCCGGCCGCGTCGTGCACCACCCCGAGCGCCGCGAGCCGGTGGGCCGCCAGGTAGCCGTCGTCGACCATCCGCTGCAGCTGGGCCAGCTGGGGCTGCCAGAACCCGTCGACGTCGAGCAACGCCGTCGGCTTGGCGTGCAGCCCGAGCATCCCCCAGGTCCAGGCCTCGAAGAGCTCCTCGAGGGTGCCGGCCGCGCCGGGCAGCGCCACGAAGGCGTCGGCGAGGTCGGCCATGGTGGCCTTGCGCTCGTGCATGGTCGACACGACCTCCAGCCGGGGCAGGCCGGGGTGGGCCAGCTCGTCGTCGACCAGGTGCTTCGGGATCACCCCGACCACCTCGCCGCCGGCGGCCAGCGCGGCGTCGGCGACGACGCCCATCAGCCCGACGTGCCCCCCGCCGTAGACGATGCCCACCCCCGCCCCCGCGAGGTCGGTGGCGAAGGCGGCGGCGGCCCGCTGGTGGCTCTGCGGGCCCGCCTGGGAGCCGGTGAAGACGGCGATGCGCACGCCGACCACGGTAGGGGGGCGCGCACGCTGGTGCTCTGCTCACCCCTGGTGAGCAGAGCACCAGTGCGCGAGCCGGCGATCGGCCGGACGCTGTCGGGTCGACCACAGCAGGCGTGGCCGTGCGTCCTGAGGTGTTCACCCGTTGTGGCACTCCGTGTCACCCGTTCGTGGCGAGCGCCCCGCAGAGTCCCCGCCGACGGATGCGGCACCGACCATGCGGGAGCACTTGATGAGCCACGGTCACGACCACGGACACGGTCACCACCACCACCACGACCACGACCACCACCACGGCGAGGTGACCGGGGCCGAGGGCACCTGGGCCGACCCGGAGGCCGACGACCCGTTGTCGGTCTCGCGCCGCGCCTTCCTGGCCACCGCGGCCGCCGTCGCGGGTGCCGCTGCCGCCGTCGGTGGCGGGGTCGCCGGCGTCGGCCAGGGCGTCGCACGCGCCGCCGACGGCGGGACGACGACGAACCCGTGGAAGAGCGGGATGCGTTACCTCGCCGGCGACCACCACATCCACACCCAGTACTCGCCCGACGCGCAGTACGACGTGCTGACCCAGGTCATCAAGGGCCGGCAGTACGGGCTGGACTGGATGGTCATCACCGACCACGGTGGCGTCGCGCACCAGAAGCTCTCGATCGACAAGATCACCCCGGAGATCGAGCGGGTCCGCCGCCAGTACGCGGGCACGATGATCTACCAGGGCCTGGAGTGGAACATCCCGAACGCCGAGCACGCGACCGTGATGCTCCCGCCCGGCAACGCGACCGTCGACGTCCTCAAGGCCTTCGAGGCCGGCTACGACGGCAGCGTCCTCTCGGCGAACGGCGTCCGCGGCGACATGGAGCCCTACGCCATCGAGGCGCTCAAGTACCTGGAGAACCAGGTGCGCAACCGGCGCGTGGAGATGGCGCTGATGTTCGCCAACCACCCCAGCCGCAAGGGCATCGACAGCCCGCACGAGGTGCGCAACTGGCGGGACGCGGCACCGCAGGTCGCCGTCGGCATGGAGGGCGCGCCGGGGCACCAGGCAGCCGGCATCCCGGAGTCGCAGGGCGGCCCCGGCAGCGGCCGCGGCTACTACGACGGCTCTCCCGGGTCGGCGAGCTTCCCCGGCTACCCGCTGGAGTCCTACCGCACCTGGGGCGGCTTCGACTGGATGACCGCGACGGTCGGCGGCATGTGGGACTCGCTGCTGGCCGAGGGCAAGCCCTGGTGGGTCACCGCCACCTCCGACTCGCACCGGGTCTTCCGCGACACCCGCATCCAGGGCCCGCTGGACTTCAACGCCCACGGCACCAAGGGCGACCCGGTCGACATCGGCCGGCCCATCACCCAGTACGGGGACTTCTGGCCCGGCCAGTACAGCAGCACCCTGGTGGCGGCGGACTCCCGCTCGTACCTGGGCATCATGCAGGCGCTGCAGGCCGGCAAGATCGTCGCCGTGCACGGCCGGATCATCGAGGGTCTGGACGTGCGGGTCCGCTCCGCCCAGCACGGTGACGCGCAGGGCGCCACCCTCGGTGGCCGCACCTGGGTGCGTCGCGGTGGCGACGTCACGGTCACCATCACCGTCAAGGTGGCCGGTGGCGCGAACCCCAACGGCGACGTGCCGAAGCTGGCGAAGGTCGACCTGATCAGCGGACCGATCACCGGCCCGGTCGGCGACCGGGACGTCTTCACCGCGCCGGAGACCAGCGTGGTGAAGACCTTCGAGGTGGGGCGCGGCCGGGCGCAGTGGACCTTCGAGCACACGTTCAAGAACGTGGACCGCTCGTTCTACGTCCGCCTGCGCGGCAGCGACGGCAAGCAGATGGACTCCGCCGGCAACCCGCTCATCGACGTCGTCGGTGACGCGAACCCGTGGGAGGACCTCTGGTTCTACGCCAACCCGGTCTTCGTCGACGCCGTCTGATGACCGGCCTCTGGTGGGGCGGCGCGTCCGCGGAGCGCGACCCCGCGGACGCCCACCTGCTGGCGGCCGTCGACCGGGCCCTGACCGGGTCCGGGGCCGCGGCGGAGCTGGTCTGCACCCACGTGGACCGCTCCGCCGCGACCCCGCGGACCGGGGTGTCGATCCGGCTCTCCGACACGCCGGCCGACCCGGGGGCGACGCAGGCCGCGCTCGCCCGTGAGCTGGGCGGGCCGGTCCTGGTCGAGTCGGCCCCGTCCCCGTCGCCGGAAGGCGACGACGAGGCGGCTCCCGCCCGGACCGCGCTCGCCGAGGCGCCGTCCGCGGTGGCCGGGCGGGCGATCCGCTTCCCGGGCGCCGATGGCGTCCGCGGGCGGGTGCAGGTGGCCGAGCTGGTGGCCGGGACCGCCGTCGATGCGGTCATGGCGGTGGGCGCGACGGTCGGCCCGGACGACGTCGTCGACGCCGGCCCGAACGGTTTCCTGCGGCCGCAGCTGACCGGCGGCCGGATGACGTTGCTGGTCGAGCGGGCCGCCGGTGGGGTGTTCACGCCGTTCGAGAGGGAGAACCCGCACATCTGCTGCGAGGGCGGCGACCACTGACCCCCTTCCCGCAGTAATGGCCATTTTCGCCTCCCTCCGGGGGGCGAAAATGGCCATTACTGCGCTGGGGGGTCAGACGACGGGGGTGGCGACGCCGATCTCCATCGACACGATGCAGGCGGGAAGGTCTCGAGCACCCGCCCGCTCCTGTCGAGCTCGGCTCACCCGGCTTCCGCATCGTGGAAGCCGCGCCCCGGACGGCGGTGACGGCGGTCACGCTCGACGGGTTCGACGACGCCCCAGGAGACACCCGTCCGCCGCGACGGACCGCGACGAGGAGCCTGCGTGCACACCACCCACGACGAGGTCGACGTGCGCCTGCACGTCACCCGGCGCACCGTCGGCGCGGAGGGCGTCGTCGTCCTGGAGCTGCAGGACCTCTCCGGTGCCGACCTGCCGGCCTGGGCGCCCGGCGCGCACATCGACCTGCTGCTGCCCGGCGGAGTGGTGCGGCAGTACTCGCTGTGCAGCGACCCGGACGACCGGTCCCGGTGGCAGATCGGCGTGCTGCGCGAGCCCGCCGGCCGGGGCGGCTCGGCCTACGTGCACGACCAGCTGGTCGAGGGCAGCGAGGTCGACGTCCGCGGACCGCGTAACAACTTCCCGCTGGAGCCCGCGCCCCGGTACGTCTTCATCGCCGGCGGCATCGGCATCACCCCGATCATGCCGATGGCGGTCGCCGCGGAGCAGGCCGGCGCCGAGTGGGAGTTCCACTACGGCGGGCGCAGCCGCACGTCGATGGCCTTCCTGGACACGCTGCAGGCCGCCTGCGGCCCCCGGTTGACGCTGCACCCGCAGGACGAGGTGGGGCTGATCGACCTCCCGCGGATCCTGGACGACCCGCAGCCGGGCACGTTGGTCTACTGCTGCGGGCCGGAACCGCTGCTGGCGGCCGTCGAGGCGCAGTGCGCCGGCTGGCCGCCCGGCACGTTGCACGTGGAACGCTTCGCGCCCAAGGAGCAGGGTGCGCCGGTGCGCAGCGACTCCTTCGAGGTCGAGCTGGCAGCCTCCGGGCTCACGCTGACCGTGCCTCCGGACCGGTCGATCCTGGAGGTGGTCGAGGAGGCCGGCGTCCCCGTGCTCTCCTCCTGCCAGGAGGGGACGTGCGGCACCTGCGAGACGCCGGTGCTGGAGGGTGAGGTCGACCACCGGGACTCCCTGCTCACGCCCGAGGAGCAGGCGGCGGGCGAGACGATGTTCATCTGCGTCTCCCGCGCGGCGTGCCCCCGGCTGGTCCTCGACCTCTGACCCGACCGCTGACCCGACCGCTGCACCGGGCGCGGTCCTCCCGGTCGGCCGGAGGCTGCCGCCCTCGTCGCCGACGTGGGCGCGTCGGCGCGTTCGTCGGGGGGTCAGACGACGGGGGTGGCGAAGCCGATCTCCATCGTGGCGATGCACGCGGGGAAGGCCTCGAACACCCGGGCCCGCTCGGGGGAGGCGTTGTACTCGGCCTCGACCCGGCGGAACTCGGCCTCGTCGCCGTCGTGGGCCACCGCCCAGGTGAAGGTCTCGTGCTCGGCGTCGGCGAGGGCGAACAGCAGCCGGAAGCCGTACTGCTCCCGCACCGGGGTCAGGGTCGGGAACCAGGCCAGGAAGTCGGCCATCCGGCCGGGCTCGAGCTGGTAGCGGCGCAGCTGCACGGTCTCCATGCTGCCCATCCTGCGCCGGACCCGGCCCGGGCCCGGCGCAGGGGCGGGGTCAGGACGCCGCTGTCAGGACGCCGCTGTCAGGACGCCGCTGTCAGAACGCCGCTGTCAGGACGAGGGCGGGCCGTAGAACTGCAGGTCGTTGCCCTCGGAGTCCTTGAACGCCGCGATCCGGCCCCAGGGGTGGTCGCTGATCCCGCCGGTGAACTGCACGCCCTTGTCGCGGAGTGCGGCCACCTCGCCGTCCAGGTCGCCGTCGGGCTGGAAGGTGATCACCGCGCCGCCGTCCACCGGCTGGGCGTTCTCCCGCGCGTTGAGGCCGATCATCAGGCCACCGGCGTCGAACTCGCTCCAGTCCTCGGTCGTCTTGGTCTCGCTCAGCCCGAGGGTGTCCCGGTAGAACGCCCGGGCCCGGTCCATGTCGCTCACCGGCACCCAGACGCTCGCCACTCCGCTGGCCATGACTCTCCTCTGCTCGATCAGGTGGTGCCCCGCGAGTGCCCCGCGCCGACGCCGGGCAACCCCGGCGCCGGCGCGGCACACTGGCGGGCCGGACCAGGACGACGAGAGGACGGCGGTGCGCTCCCCGACCGACGGCTGGACGACCTGCGCGCTCGGGCACCGGCACTGGGGGCTGGCCGGGGCCGCCGGCCTGCTGGTGCACCGCCCGGGCCCGGACGGTCTCGAGGTGCTGCTGCAGCTGCGGGTCGGCTGGTCGCACCACGGCGGCACCTGGGGCACGCCCGGCGGCGCGCTGCACCCGGCCGAGTCCGCCGCCGACGGTGCGCTGCGGGAGGCGGGGGAGGAGCTGGGCCTGCGCCGGGCGGACCTGGTGCTCGGCGCGGAGTCGGTCGACGACCACGGTGGCTGGCGCTACACCACGGTGCTCGCCTCGCCGGCCGGCCCGCTCGACGCCGAGGACCTCGTGCTCAGCGACGAGAGCGCCGGCGTCGGCTGGTTCCGGGTCGCGGCGCTGCCCGGCGTGCTGCTGCACCCGGGTCTGGCCGCCTCGCTGCCGGTGCTCGTGCCGCTGCTGGGCTGAGTCGCCCGGCCGGTCAGCGCCGGGCGATCGTCGCGGTGACCAGCCGGTGGTCGCCGAAGGCCAGCTGGCGTACCTGCGGGTCACCGGCCCGCGCGCCGGCGTCCCCGAGCAGGTGGTCGAACTGCACGCGGGGCGCCGGCGCCGGGTAGGTCGGCTCGGCCACCAGCCGCCGTCCGCCCCAGACGCGGGCCGGCAGCGGCCCGATCAGGTTCAGGTCACCCGCCAGCACCACCGGTCCGGGCAGGGTGGCCGCCCAGCGGCGCAGCCGCAGCAGCTGGCGCACCGCGGTGTGCGGGGCGAAGGAGAGGTGGGTGCCGATCACCGTGCACCCGTCGAGCTCGGCGGCGATCGCCAGCCGCGGCTCGTCCGGGAACCACCACAGCCGGTTCCGACCGGTCCGGGGGTCCGGGGCCTGCAGTGGCAGCCGCGCGCGGCCGGCGCCCAGCGCGTGCACCGACCAGCGTCGCACCGGCAGCCGGCTGAACAGCGCGATCCCGTAGCGCGGGCCGTCGTGCGGGCCGTCGTGCGGGCCGTCGGCGGGGTCCTCCGGTCCGCGCAGGCCGACCGCGGCGGGGGACCAGCTGCGGAACGGGTCCGGCGTGCCGGCGACCGCGGCGGCGAACCGCCAGTCGGTGGCCCCCAGGGCGGTGGCGACCTCGGCGGGCTGGTCGGTGTGCTGCGAGCGGGGCTGGCCCACGTCGACCTCCTGCACGGCGAGCACGTCGACGTCGACCGGGCCCAGTGCCTCGCGCAGTGCCGCCGGGGCCAGCGAGCGGCCTCGGGCGTCGCGGCCGGAGGCGAGGTTGAGCGTCCCGACCCGTGGCTCCACGTGGCCATCAGACCAGTCCGGCGACGCTCGTGCTCTGCTCACCACCGGTGAGCAGAGCACGAGCATCGCCGGAGCAGTTGGTCGGCCGAGGCGGAGGCCGGTCGCGGCGGCTAGGTTCGGCCCGTGAGTGCACGCGACGACGTCTCGGAGATCTTCGACCCCACGGCGTGGCAGGAGGTCCCCGGCTTCGAGGGCCTGACCGACCTCACCTACCACCGGGCGGTGGACGCCGGGGTCGTGCGGGTGGCCTTCGACCGTCCCGAGGTGCGCAACGCCTTCCGGCCGGAGACCGTCGACCAGCTGCTCGCCGTCCTGGAGCACGCGCGGCTGGCCCGGGACGTCGGCTGCGTGCTGCTCACCGGCAACGGGCCCAGCCCGAAGGACGGCGGCTGGGCCTTCTGCTCCGGTGGCGACCAGCGGGTGCGCGGCCGCCACGGCTACGAGGGGCAGGCCGGCACGCCGGGCCGGCTGCACGTGCTGGAGGTGCAGCGGCTGATCCGGTTCATGCCCAAGGTGGTCATCTGCGTGGTGCCGGGCTGGGCCGCCGGCGGCGGGCACAGCCTGCACGTCGTCGCCGACCTCACCCTGGCCAGCGCCGAGCACGCGCGGTTCAAGCAGACCGATGCCGACGTCGGCAGCTTCGACGGCGGGTTCGGCTCGGCCTACCTGGCCCGCCAGGTGGGGCAGAAGTTCGCCCGCGAGATCTTCTTCCTCGGCGAGGAGTACTCCGCCGCCGACGCGCACGCGATGGGCATGGTCAACCGGGTGGTGCCGCACGCGGAGCTGGAGGCGACCGCGCTGGACTGGGGGCGCCGGATCGTGGCCAAGAGCCCGACCGCCCAGCGGATGCTCAAGTACTCGTTCAACCTGATCGACGACGGCCTGGTCGGGCAGCAGCTCTTCGCCGGGGAGACCACCCGGCTGGCGTACATGGCCGAGGAGGCCGTCGAGGGTCGCGACGCGTTCCTGGAGAAGCGCGACCCGGACTTCAGCCAGTTCCCCTGGCACGTGTAGGACGACGGAAGGAGAAACGATGATCGTCGAGGTGATCACCGGTGCGGACGAGGTGCCGGAGGTGCGGGTGGCCGACGTCGAGGACCTGGGGCGGCTGCACCTGGCCCTCGGCGCGCTGACCGACGCCGATGCCGACCAGGCGCTGCGGGCGGCGGGCCTGGGCCGGCTGGACGACGGCACCGGGCTGCTGGACGTCGCCGCGCTGCGTGCCGCCGCTGAGCGGGAGGCGAGCTCCCCCGACTGGGGGGACCGGTTCGACGAGATGGTCGCGGCCGCGGGGGACGCCGGATGGACCGCCGACGACGGCGCCAGCCTGCGCGCGCACGTCGAGCCGGCCGCGTCCGCCTGACCGAACGGGCAGGTCAGCGCACCACTGACGGGGGTGCGGCTGCCCTGGCCAGCGCTTGCGCGCAGCCACCGTTAGGTCACGTGCGGCTCCGGGCGGTCTCGATTCGGAACCTGTGATTTCAATCTGAGTGGGCGCGGTAGTTGTGGTCACTCCAGTTTCTTGGGCACGATTGCACGGTGACGACCACAGACGCGCCTCCCCGACCTGCCGGCGCCCGCCCGCCGGGCCGTCCGCTGTCCACGGAGCTCTCCGAGCAACTGGTCGCGGTTGCGGTCGACATCCTGGCCGACGAGGGGTGGGGCCGGCTCAACAGCGACCGGGTCGCCGCCCGCGCGCGCGCCGGGAAGGCCGGCATCTACCGCCGCTGGCCCACCATGGCCGCGCTCGCCCGGCACGCGCTGAGCACCGGCACGCTGGTGCAGCTGCCGGACGACGGCGGCTCGCTGCGCGCCGACCTGTGCGCGCTGCTGGCCCCGTGGACCCGCCCGCTGGAGCGGATGGAGCGCGCCGCGGCGAGCCTCGTCGGCCCCGCCCGGCACGACGCCGACCTGCGCGCCGGCCTCGAGGAGTCGCTGGTGCGGCCGCTGGCCGCCGTCGTCCGGGAGGTGGCCGCCCGGGAGGCCGCCCGCGGGAGCGAGCTCCCGCACGAGCGGGTGGCGCTGCTCGGGTCGGTGCTGCAGGCGCTGTGGTGGCAGCGCTACAGCGCCTTCGGCACCGAGCCGATGCGGATGCCCGAGGTCGAGGCGCTGGTCGGCGACGTGCTCATGCCGATCGTCGAGCCGGGCGGCGCGACGGCCTGAGGCCGGTCAGGCCCCGGCCGCGCCGTTGCCGGCCGGGCGCCCGGTCAGGCGCCCGGTCAGCGTGCGCAGACACTCCTCCAGGGCGCCGAGCGTGGCCTCGGTGTGCCCGCGCACCTCCGCCTGCTGTGCCTCGTCGGCCGGCTCGGCCAGCACCAGCCGGCGGTGCTCGAGCACCAGCACCCGACCGGCGACCATGAACAGCGCCCCGGTCAGCTCGCTGAGGAACTGCGTGGTCACCGGGTCCGCCGGCGTCCCGTCGGCCGGGAGCAGCTCCACGGCCACCCGCTGCCAGGCCTGCTCGACGAGGGAGCGCTCGCGCGCCTGCAGGCTCGGGCTGTGCGCCAGCGCCTCCAGGTAGCTGCGGTTCTCCGGCCGCGCCTCCAGCTCCAGCAGGGCGGTGAGGTCGGCCTGCAGGTACTCGCGCAGCGCCGCCGTCGGGTCCTGCCCGGCCGGCCGCTCCGCGACCGAGGCGGCGACCCGCTCCACCCACGGCGTCCGGCCGTCGAAGAAGAGGTCCTCCTTCGTCGGGAAGTGGTTGAACACCGTCTGGACGGCGACGTCGGCGGCCGCGGCGACGTCGGCGATCGTCACGCCGTCGAAGCCGCGTTCGGCGAACAGCCGCTGCGCGACGCTGCGTATCTCGGCTCGGGTCTGCGCCTTGCGCAGCTCCCGCCGGCCCCCCGTGGCCTCGGTCACGGCACCCAATCTAGGTGCCCGCCACCGATACCGGCGGGAGCGGTCTCACCCCGGGGGTGGCGTGCCCCCGGCGGCCGCGCGCAGCCGGTCGTGCGCCGGCGACCAGTCCGCCCACACCGTCGTCGCCCAGGACCGCACCAGCGCGGGCAGGTCGACGACGTCCAGGTCGGCGGCGAGGTCGGCGATCGTCGTCGTCCAGCGGGCCGGTGGGGTCAGCCCGGCCGGTGCGCCGGTGCGGCCCTCGTCGGCGGCTGGGACCCGGCCGTGCTCCAGCGCCAGGCACAACCGCACCGGTGCGGCCGCGGGCTCACCGGCGACCAGGTGCTGGGCGTCGTAGGCGTCGGTGGCCAGGCGCAGCAGGCCGGCGGCCCGCGGGTCCTGCGCGGCCTCGTCCCGCAGCCCGCGGACGGTGACCGCGAACAGCGCCGCGCAGCCGGCCGAGGCACCCGGGTGCCCGGCGGCCAGCCCGGGGACGACGGCGAGCACCGCCCCACACCCGGGGCAGGCCGCCGTCTCGGTCGGCCCGGCGGCCGCGACGCCCGCCGGTTCGCGGATGGCGGCGCGGGGGTCGACGGCGCTCATGCCGACCGATCGTGCCGCACCGTGACGCCGTCCGCGGCGCGTGGGTGAGACGGCGCGCGAATGGGCAGGCCCCGGAGATGGCTGAACCCACCATCGCTGTCCTGGACGTCGACGGCACCCTCGTCGACTCGAACTACCAGCACGCCCTCGCCTGGTACCGGGCCCTGCGCTCGCTGGGTGAGACGTACCCGGTGTGGCGGCTGCACCGGCTCATCGGCATGGGCGGTGACAAGCTCGTCGCCGCCATCGGTGGGGACGACGTCGAGGCGCGGATCGGTGACCGGGCGCGGGACCGCTGGGTCGAGGAGGTCGACCCGATGATCGGGGAGATGCAGCCGCTGCCCGGGGCCCGCGAGCTGCTGCTGGCGATCCGGGAGCGCGGGCACCGGCTGGTGCTGGCCAGCTCCGGGAAGCCGAAGCACGTCGACGCCTTCCTCGACCTGCTGGACGCCCGGGACGTCGCCCAGGACTGGACCACCAGCGGCGACGTCGAGGCCTCCAAGCCCGCGCCGGACCTGCTGCAGGTGGCGCTGCAGAAGATCGGCGCCGACCCCGGCGCGTCGGCGGTGATGATCGGCGACTCGGTGTGGGACGTCGAGGCGGCGAAGAAGGCCGGGATGCCGGCGATCGTCGTCCGCTCCGGGGGCTTCGGGGACGACGAGCTGCGGGACGCCGGCGCGGTCGGGATCTACGACACCCCCGGCGACCTCGCCGCGGCCCTCGACGACACCCCGCTCGCCTGACCCGGCCTCACCGTTGTGCGCTGAGCGTCGGTCCGTCCCCCTGCAACCGACGCTCAGC
>NZ_JBJHAH010000036.1:0-39649 GCF_054050915.1 Modestobacter sp. SYSU DS0875
CCCCCCCCCCCCCCCCCCCCGCCCCCCCCCCCCCCCCCCCCCCCCCCCCCCCCCCCCCCCCCCCCCCCCCCCCCCCCCCCCCCCCCCCCCCCCCCCCCCCCCCCCCCCGCGCCGCCTCCGGGTGGCAGGGTTGGGCCGTGGCGGACAGGGGCTTGCGGGCGCCGGCGTGGCTCGAGGAGCTGGTGCACACCAACCACCCCTCGGTCCCCTGGCGCGACGTCGTCCGCTTCGGGCTGGTCGTCCCCGCCCCGCTCGCCGTCGCGCTCGCCGTCGGGGGGACGTCCGGGAGCGCGCTGGGCGCCGGCGCCTTCGCCACCATGGGCGCACTGGCCGCCACGCTCGCCCCCCAGCAGGGGCCGCTGCGCATCCGGCTGCGCCGGGTCGCCGCCGCCTCGCTCCTGGGCGGGCTCGGGCTGGTGGTCGGGCAGTCGCTCACCGGTGGTGGCTGGGTGCCGGTGCTGCTGCTCGCCGCGGTGTCGGCGTTCGCGGCGCTGATCAGCGCGGTCAGTGCGCCGCTGTCGCTCGGGGCACTACAGCTGCTGATCTACACCGCCATCTCCTCCGGCCTGAGCACGCCGCTGCCGCCCGCTGCGGAGGTCGGGTGGTTCCTGTCCGGTGCATCGCTGGGCACCCTCGCCGTGCTGGTGCAGGCGCGCACCGAGCAGGTCGACCCCGACCGGGCGGCGGTCGGCGCGGTCTTCACCCGGGTGGCCGAGCTGCTGGAGGCGATAGGCACCGACCGGTCCGAGGAGGCCCGGCGGGCGCTGACCCTGGCGCTGAACACCGGCTACGACCGGGTGATCCACGCCCGCAGCCGCTCGGCCGGGCGCAGTGCCGAGCTCGGTGAGCTCGCCGGCGTGCTCAACTCCGCCGCGCCCCTGGTCGAGGCGGCGGTCGCCAGCGCCCGCACCGGCGTCGCCGCCGACTCCCGGGACATCGGCGCGGCCCACGCGCTGGCCACCGCGGTCACCGAGCGCCGTCCGCTGGCCGGGGAGCGGCCGCCCCCGGTGGACGACGGGCCGGCGCAGCGGCGCGCGGTGCGGCACGGCATCCGCCTGGTGTGGAACGTGGTGGGCGACCCCGAGGAGCGGGCCTCGGCCGCCGTCCCCCGCCCGCAGGTCGACCGCCGGGCCCGCACCCGCGACCTGCTCGACCGCACGGTCGGCGACGCCGACTCCCGTGCGTTCGTCGTCCGGCTCACCCTCTGCATGACCGTCGCCGAGATCGCCCGCCAGACCCTGCCGGTCGAGCGCCCCTACTGGGTGCTGCTCACCGTGGCGATCGTGCTCAAGCCCGACTACGGCTCGGTGTTCACCCGGGCCGTGCAGCGTGGTGCGGGCACGCTGCTGGGCGTCCTGATCGGCTCGCTCCTGCTGACGTTCCTCTCCCGGGACGCCTGGGTCCTGCTGCCCCTGGCCCTGTCGGCGGCCGCGCTGCCGTGGGCGCGCAGCGGCAGCTTCGGGCTCTTCTCCGTCTTCCAGACCCCGCTGATCATCCTGCTGCTGGACCTGGCCACGCCGACGGGCGCCGGGCTGGTCGGCGCCCGGTTGGTCGACACCCTCATCGGCTGCGGGATCGTGCTGGTGTTCGGCTACCTGCTGTGGCCGCAGACCTGGCGGGCCCCGCTGGACGACGCCCTGCGCGCCGCGATCCTGGCGCTGGAGCGGTTCGTCGACGCGGCGTTCACCGGCAGCCCGGAGGCCACCCGCCGCGCCCGCCGGGGCAGCTACCGGGCGCTGGCCGAGCTGCAGACCCAGCTGCAGCGGCGGCTGGCCGAGCCGCCGCCGGTGAGCACCCGGGCGGCCGCCTGGTGGCCGGTGATCGTGCAGCTGGAGCGCACGTCCGACGCGGTCACCGAGGCGGTGATCGAGCTGCGCGCCGGGGAACCGGTGCCCGATGCGGCGCAGGTGGCCGTGCTGCGGAAGGCCATCCGGGAGCTGGAGCAGGACCTGCGCGAGCACCGCCTCCCCGACGACGCCGAGGTGCACGCCGAGGGGGTGCTGGCGCTGGTGGCGCGGGAGGTCGACGCCGCCCGCCGGCTGGTGCGTGAGACGACCCCCGGTCGGGGGGCCGGGGTGCGCGGCGCCGACGACTGAACGGCTCAGCGCGGCGCGGGGATCGCGCTCCGGACCAGCAGGCCCCCGGCCGCTGCGGCCGGCAGCGGGCGGTGCAGCAGGAACCCCTGCGCGTGGTCGCAGCCCTCGGCCCGCAGCCGGTCCAGCTGGCCGGACTCCTCCACGCCCTCGGCGACCACGGACAGCCCGAAGGTGTGCGCCGCCCGGATCATCAGCGCGACCAGCTCACCGGAGCCGGGGTCGGTCGAGGCGACGAAGCTCCGGTCGATCTTGAGCGTGTCAACCGGCATGTGCCGCAGCTGCCCGATCGAGGTGTAGCCGGTGCCGAAGTCGTCGATGGCGATCGCGGCGCCCATCTCCCGCAGCGCCACCAGGTGCTCGATGGCCACCGGGTCGTCGACCAGCACGGTCTCGGTCACCTCGAGCACCAGCAGGCGCGCGGGCAGGCCCGAGGCGGCCAGCGCGTCGGCGACGTCGGTGACGACCTGCCGGTCGGCCAGGTGCCGGCCGGAGATGTTCACCGCCACCGTCGGCTCCGGGTGCCCGGCGGGCACCGGCACGCTGCGCCGCCACTCGGCCAGCTGCCGGGTCGCCTCGTGCAGCACCCAGCGGTCCAGGTCGCAGATCAGCCGGGAGCCCTCGGCCGTCGGGATGAACTCGTCCGGGGACACCATGCCGACCCCCGGCCGGTCCCAGCGCACCAGCGCCTCGAAGCCGGTGAGCTGCCCGGTCCCGGCGTCGACCACCGGCTGGTAGTGCAGCAGCATCTCCCCGGCGGCCAGGCCCGAGGCCACCGCCGCCTCCAGCTCGGCCCGCTCGGCGAGCTGCGCGCGCAGCGTCTCGTCGAAGACCTCGGCCCGCCCGCGGCCGTGCCGCTTGGCCCGGTAGGTGGCCGCATCGGCCTCGGCGAAGAGCACGTCGGCGTCGGTGGTGGCGTCCCGGCTCACCGCGACGCCGATGCTGGCGCCCACCCGCACCTGGTGGCCGTCGGTGGCGATCGGCTGGCTCACCACCGCGATCAGCCGTTCGGCGAGCTCCAGCAGGTCGCGTTCGGTCTCCACCGGCTCGACCAGGACGACGAACTCGTCCCCGCCCAGCCGGCAGACGACGTCCCCCGAGCGCACGGCCGCCTCCAGCCGGCCCGCGACGGTGCGCAGCACCTCGTCACCGCAGGCGTGCCCGTGGGTGTCGTTGACGGCCTTGAAGCCGTCCAGGTCGACGAACAGCAGCCCGGTCATCGCACCGGTGCGGCGGGCGCGGAACAGTGCCGACTCGGTCAGCTGCATGGCCTGAGCCCGGTTGGGCAGCTCGGTGAGCGGGTCGTGGGCGGCGCGGTGGGCCAGCGCCGACTGCAGCTCCTCGCGCTGGCGGACCGAGCTGACGATCTGGCGCACCGAGGCGTGCACGACCTCGCCCAGCGGCCCGGGGAGCGGCTCGGCGAGCAGCGCGTTGTCCAGGTCGCCCCGGGCGACGGCGCCGGCCTGCTCCTGCACGCGACGCAGGCTGGCCACCGCGGAGGCCAGCGCGGCGGAGACGCTGCGCACCTCGCGCGGGCCGGCGACCTCCACCTGCACGAGGGCTCCCTCGCTGACGCGGTCGGCCTGCCCGGCGAGGACGCGCAGCGCCCGGGCCACCGCCCGGCCGACGAGCACCACGCTCAGCAGGGAAGCCAGCAGCACGAGGACGCCGAGCACCAGGGTCCGGTTGCGCCGGTCCACCGCCTGGTCCCGGTCGGCCGCGGCCGAGGCCCGGGCCTCGTCGGCGGCGGTGTGCACCAGCCCGCTGAGCAGGGCGTCGCGGTCGCTGCTCTGGAAGAGCAGGGAGACCATCCGGGCGACGTCGGGCGCCGCCGGCCGGCTGCCGTCCGCGGTGGGCCCGAGCAGCGCGTCCAGCGTCGTCGAGACGTCGGCGTCGCGCACCTCCTGCCACGCGGCCTGCAGGGACGGCTGGGACAGGTCCGCCATCTGCCCGAGGGCGTCGTTGTACGCCAGCCACCCGGTCTCCCAGGCCAGTTGCGACCCGATCAGCGTGCCGCTGTCACCGAACACCGCGCCCAGGTAGAGCGGGGTCTGCCGGCTGGCGGTGGTGGCCAGCTGGGCCACGACCTGCACGTCCTGGATGGCCCGCTGGGTGCGGGCCGGCAGCCCCTCGGCACTGGCTTCCGAGGCCACCGCGCGCTGGCTGTGCACCAGGTCGTTGGAGATGGCCAGGTAGCCGAGGTAGATGCCCTCGATCGAGACGGCGAACGTGTCGGCCCGCTCCCGCAACGTGGTCAGCTGGGCGCGCACCCGGACCGCGGCCGCCGCGCCGTAGTCGCCGCGGGCGGCCTCCGCGAGCGCCTGGTCGGTGGTCTCCCGTGCGGTCTTCAGGGTGTCCACCGCCACGGTGCGCTGCTGCGCCAGGAGAAGGACGGGCAGCCCGAGGGCGTCGGCGGCGCCGGGCTGGTCGATGACCGACAGCGCGAGGGTCGGCAGGATCTCCTGCTCCACGCTGCTGCGCGCGGTGTCCAGGTGCGCCAGCGCGCCGACGGCCGCCTCGGCGCGGGTGGCGCTGGCCGCCTCGGTGATGCTGGCCCGGGTCGTCGCCCCGGTCAGGACGGCGACCCCGACCAGCGGCACCGCCACCAGCGCGATCAGGTGGACCCACAGCGGGACGCCGCGGCCGAGGCCCCGACGGGGGCGGCGTCGGGTCGTCGTCGGTCTGCGCAGCACGAGAGTGCCATCGGCTGCGCCGCACGTCGCATTGAGCCGGGCCACCCCGACGGGTGACGAACTGGTCCGGATGAACCAGTGGGCGCGGCAGGGATCGAACCTGCGACCGCTCGCTTGTAAGGCGAGAGCTCTCCCGCTGAGCTACGCGCCCGTGCGGCCAGGGTAAGGGCCGCCCCCGGTCGCCGGGATCAGGTGGCCAGCCCGGCGACCGCGTCCTTCCAGCCCGACTGCGCCCGCGGGTCACCGGGCTGGTTCACCTCGGTGAAGGCGACCACGCCCTCCGCGTCGACCAGGAAGGTGCCGCGCAGCGCCATGCCGGCCCGCTCGTTGAACACCCCGTAGGCCTGCGCCGTCGCCCCGTGCGGCCAGAAGTCCGACAGCAGCGGGAACTGCAGACCCTCCTTCTCGCGGAACGCCTTCAGGCTGAACACCGGGTCGGTGGAGATCGCCACGACCTGCACGCCGGCCCGGGTGTAGGTGGCGAGGTCGTCGCGCAGCTGGCAGAGCTCACCGGTGCAGGTGCCGGAGAAGGCGAAGGGGTAGAAGACCACCAGCACCGGGGCGCCGCGCAGCCCGTTCAGCGAGACGACCTGCTTGTCCTGGTCGGGCAGGCTGAACTCGGGCGCGACGTCACCGACGGAGAGGCTCATGCCCCCGATGCTGCCCCAGCGGCGTCCGGCCCCCGCCCCCGGCCCCGTCCAGAGGCTCGTCCCGAGCCGGCGAGGATGAGGAGGAGACGGGGTCCTTCTTCAGCGGCGGGGCTGGCGAGCCGCCTTGGGGGTGACCAGGCGGATCCCCGACCACTCCTTGGCGGCCGAGATGCTCGAGGTCTGCTGCAGGCCGGCCGTCGGCGCCGCCTCGGTGACGTCACCGGGCTCGACGTGGCCGGGCCGCCCGGACTTGGGCACCAGCAGCCACACCACGCCGTCGTCGGCGAGCGAGGCGATCGAGTCGACGAGCGCGTCGATCAGGTCGCCGTCCTCCTCCCGCCACCACAGCAGGACGACGTCGGCCACCTCGTCGGAGTCCTCGTCGACCATCTCGCTGCCCGACAGCTCCTCGACGGAGTCGCGCAGTTGCTCGTCGACGTCCTCGTCCCAGCCGAGCTCTTGCACGACCATGCCCGGCTTGATCCCCAGCCGGGCAGCCATGCTGGTGCTGCCCGAGTCGACGCTCATCCCTGCTCGTCCTCCATGTGTCCCAGTAGATCGGTTCCGGCGGTCCCGCGCACGATCACACACCCCGCACGGTGCCGGTGGACCGACAGTCTGCTGGGTCGGGGGCCCTCAGCGATACCCGACCGGCCCATCGCGTGCCCGCCACGCCGTCCCGGGGCCGCCCGGCGCGGGGCTCACCGGGCCCCGGATCGGGTCCTTGAGGACGCGTCGGGCGGGGCGCGTGACGCGCGCTACCCCGACAGGGGACGATGTGGGGCATGAGCGCACCGCAGCAGTCGGACGGAGACCCCGCCCGCACCACCGGCACCCCCCGCGCGGTCATCACCGACGGGCGGGCCAGCCAACTCCCCGACACCGACCCGGACGAGACCCAGGAGTGGCTGGAGTCCCTCGACGCGGTCGTCGACCACGCCGGCCGCAACCGCGCCCGCTACCTCATGCTCCGCATGCTCGAGCGCAGCCGTGAGCAGCAGGTCGGCGTCCCCGCGCTCCGCAGCACCGACTACATCAACACGATCCCGCCGGAGCAGGAGCCGTGGTTCCCCGGTGACCTGGAGGCCGAGCGGAAGATCCGCCACGCCATCCGCTGGAACGCCGCGATCATGGTGCACCGCGCGCAGCGGCCGGGGATCGGCGTCGGCGGCCACATCTCCTCCTACGCGTCGTCGGCGATGCTCTACGAGGTGGGCTTCAACCACTTCTTCCGCGGCAAGGACCACCCCGGCGGCGGCGACCAGATCTACTTCCAGGGCCACGCCTCCCCGGGCATCTACGCCCGTGCCTTCCTCGAGGGCCGGCTGACCGAGCACCAGCTCGACGGGTTCCGCCAGGAGGTCAGCCACCCCGGCGGCGGGCTGTCGTCCTACCCGCACCCGCGGCTGATGCCGGACTTCTGGGAGTTCCCCACCGTCTCCATGGGCCTGGGCCCGATGAACGCGATCTACCAGGCACGGTTCAACCGCTACCTGCACAACCGCGGCATCGCCGACACCGCCGACCAGCACGTGTGGGCGTTCCTCGGCGACGGCGAGACCGACGAGCCGGAGTCGCTCGGCCCGATCGGGCTGGCCGCGCGTGAGGAGCTGGACAACCTCACCTTCGTCATCAACTGCAACCTGCAGCGCCTCGACGGCCCGGTCCGCGGCAACGGCAAGGTCATCCAGGAGCTGGAGTCCTTCTTCCGCGGTGCCGGCTGGAACGTCATCAAGGTGATCTGGGGCCACGGCTGGGACAAGCTGCTGGCCGCCGACCGCGACGGTGCGCTGGTCAACCTGATGAACTCGACGCCGGACGGCGACTACCAGACCTACAAGGCCGAGGACGGCGCCTTCGTCCGCGAGCACTTCTTCGGCCGCGACCCGCGCACCCGCAAGCTGGTCGAGGGCATGACCGACGACGAGGTCTGGCAGCTCGCCCGCGGTGGGCACGACTACCGGAAGGTCTACGCCGCCTACAAGGCCGCGATGGACCACAAGGGCCAGCCCACGGTCATCCTCGCCAAGACCATCAAGGGCTGGACGCTGGGCAGCCACTTCGAGGGCCGCAACTCCACGCACCAGATGAAGAAGCTGACCGCCGAGGACCTGGTGGGCTTCCGCGACCGGCTGGAGATCCCGATCCCGGACGAGCAGCTGGACAAGACGCTGCCGCCCTACTACAAGCCCGACCCGGACTCCCCCGAGATGCAGTACATGCTCGAGCGGCGCCGGCAGCTCGGCGGGGCCGTCCCGCGGCGGCGGTCGGAGCACAAGCCGCTGAAGACCCCGGAGGACAAGGCGTTCGACGTCCTCAAGCGCGGCTCGGGCAAGCAGGAGGTGGCCACCACCATGGCCTTCGTCCGGCTGCTCAAGGAGCTCATCAAGGACAAGGAGCTCGGCCCGCGCTTCGTGCCGGTCATCCCCGACGAGGCCCGCACCTTCGGGATGGACTCGCTCTTCCCGACGCAGAAGATCTACAACCCGAGCGGGCAGAACTACACGTCGGTCGACCGCGAGCTGATGCTGGCCTACAAGGAGTCCGAGCAGGGGCAGATCCTGCACGAGGGGATCAACGAGGCCGGTTCCACGGCGTCGTTCATCGCCGCGGGCACCTCGTACGCCACGCACGGCGAGGCGATGATCCCGATCTACATCTTCTACTCGATGTTCGGGTTCCAGCGCACCGGTGACTCGATCTGGGCCGCGGCCGACCAGATGACCCGCGGCTTCCTGCTGGGCGCGACCGCCGGGCGGACGACGCTCAACGGCGAGGGCCTGCAGCACGAGGACGGGCACTCGCTGCTGCTGGCCGCAACCAACCCCGCCGTGGTCACCTACGACCCCGCGTTCTCCTACGAGGTCGGGCACATCACCAAGGACGCCCTGGCGCGGATGTACGGCAACGACCCGGGCGCCCCGCTCGGTGGGCACCGCGACCCGAACGTCATGTACTACCTGACGATCTACAACGAGCCCTACCAGCAGCCGGCCGAGCCCGAGGGCCTGGACGTCACCGGTCTGCTGGCCGGGATGTACCGCTACGCCGAGGGCCCGCAGCTGGAGGACGGCACCAAGGCCCAGGTGCTCGCCTCCGGGGTGGCCGTGCCGTGGGCGCTGCGGGCGCAGGAGCTGCTGGCGAACGACTGGGGGGTGTCCGCCGACGTCTGGTCGGTGACCTCCTGGACCGAGCTGCGGCGGGAGGCCGTCGAGTCCGACGAGTGGAACCTGCTGCACCCGGCCGAGGAGCCCAAGGTGCCGTTCGTGACCCGGCAGCTGACCGACGCACCCGGCCCGGTCGTGGCGGTCTCGGACTGGATGAAGGCGGTGCCCGACCTCATCGCGCCGTTCGTCCCCGGTGGGCTGGCGTCGCTGGGCACCGACGGGTTCGGCCTGTCCGACACCCGCCCGGCGCTGCGCCGGCACTTCCAGGTCGACGCCGAGTCGATCGTCGTCCGCACGCTGGCGTCGCTGGCCCAGCGCGGCGAGATCGAGCGCGACGTCGTCCGGCAGGCGGTGCAGAAGTACCAGGTCGGTGACGAGCAGAAGGCCCCCGCCGAGGAGCGCACCGACGAGCACCCGGCCACCTGACCCACCCGCACGACGGCAACGGCCCGCCTCCCCACCGGGGAGGCGGGCCGTTCCGCGTTCAGGGCCGCCGGTCAAGGGGAGCCGGACCACCTGCTGGGGAGCCGCGTCACGGCACGGCTCCCCATCAGCTCCCGCGGCTCACCGAGCCGGCGTCAGCGTCAGCCGGCGAGGGCGTCGAGCGCCATCCGGGCGTACAGGGCGACGCCGGCGGGGAGCGCGTCCTCGTCGAAGACCACCAGGTTCGAGTGGTTGCCCGGGGCGGTGGCCGGGTCGAGGTCGGGCGGGCAGGCACCGAGGAAGGCCATCGCGCCGGGCACCTGCTCGAGCACGTAGGAGAAGTCCTCCGCGCCCATCAGCGGCACCGGCATCACGCGGCTGGCGTCCGCGCCGAGCACCGCGCCGGCGGCAGCGGTCACCCGGGCGGCGACGTCGGCGTCGTTGACCGTCACCGGGTAGCCCTCGATCCGTTCGAACACCGCGGTCAGCCCGTGGGCGGCGGCGACGTGCTCCCCGACCCGCTGCACTGCGGCGAGCACCTGCGCACGCCGCGCCGCCGACAGCGTGCGGATGGTGCCGTGCAGCAGCGCCGAATCCGGGATGACGTTGTCGGTGGTGCCCGCCTCCAGGTGGCCCACGGTGACCACCGCCGGGTCGAACACGTCGACGGTGCGGGTCACCATCGTCTGCAGCGCGAGCACGATCTCCGCGGCCACCGGCACCGGGTCCGCGCCCAGGTGCGGGGTGGAGGCGTGCCCGCCGCGGCCGTGGACGGTGATCGTCCACTGGTCGGCCGAGGCCATCATCGGGCCGGGCCGGACGTTGATCGTCCCGGTCGGGAACATCGTGGAGATGTGCAGTGCGAACGCACCGCTCACCGGCGCCTCGGGGACGGCGTCCAGCAGCCCCTCCTCGAGCATGAACCGGGCGCCGTGGAAGCCCTCCTCCCCCGGCTGCAGCATGAACACGACCTGCCCGGCCAGCTGATCCCGCCGCTCGGCGAGCAGCCGGGCGGCGCCCAGCAGCATCGCGACGTGGGTGTCGTGGCCGCAGGCGTGCATCACCCCGGCCACCTCGGAGGCGAAGGGCAGCCCGGTGTCCTCCTGCACCGGCAGCGCGTCCATGTCGGCGCGCAGCAGGTAGCTGGGCCCGGGCCGGGCGCCGCGGAGCACCCCGACCACCGAGCTCGTGGTGGTGCCGGTGGTCAGCTCGACGGGCAGGCCGGCGAAAGCCTCGACGACGGCGGTCTGCGTCTCCGGCAGGTGCAGGCCGATCTCCGGACGGCGGTGCAGCCGGCGGCGCAGGTCGAGCGTCCGGTCGGCGTCGGCGCGGGCGGCGGCGAAGAGGTCAGCATCGGCAGACATGCGGACCAGTCTGTAGCAGTGCTCAAGATCCGGGGAGGTCAGTCGGCCCAGGCGGGCCGGCCGGTGTCCAGCTGCCAGACCAGGACGACGCCGGAACCCGGCACCGGCCCCTCCCCCACGGCCGCCGTGACGCCGTCGTCGCCGACGGCCACCCGCAGCCCCGGCGGCACGTCCGGGCCGGTCGTCCCGAGCCACAGCCGGGCGTCGGGGCGGCCCAGGTCGACCCAGCCGGTGGGGCGCAGCAGCACGTCGTGCGCCGGGGTCGCCCCGGGCGCGGCGGACCGCAGGTAGGTCTGCAGGACGTGCGCACCATCGGCACCGGCGACCTCGTCGTGCTCCAGACCGCGGCCGGCCCGCAGCACCGCGACGTCACCCGGGCCGACCACCGCCTCCCGGCCCCAGGCGTGCCGCACCGAGCCGCGGAGCACCACGGCGACCACGTCGACGTCCCGGTGGGCGTGCCGGCCGTAGCCCGCTCCCCCGGTCAGCCGGTCGTCGGCCAGCCGCAGCAGCGGGCCGAGCGAGCCGTCCGCGGGGTCCAGCAGCACCCGCGAGTCCAGCCCGGTCACGCCGCCACCAGCGCCGGCTCGCGCCGTCGCACCCCGGTCCGGCCACCGGGGAACGCACCGAAGGCCCAGGTGGTGAGCAGCACCCAGGTCGCACCGAATGCCCAGCCGGCGACGACGTCGGCGGGGAAGTGCACGCCCAGCAGCACCCGGGTCGCGCCGACCACGACGGCGAGCAGCAGACCGGCCGCCGCCCACGCCCGACGCGCGACCGGCGCCAGCCGCGGCCAGGCCAGCAGCAGCGAGACCAGCACGAGGACGGCGACCCCGGCGGAGTGCCCGCTGGGGAAGCTCAGCGACCCGTACCGCAGCCCGCCCTCGGCGAACGGCGGACGTTCCCGGCCGACCAGCTCCTTGGCCAGAGTGGTGAGCGGCCCGATCAGCGCGGTGGCGGTGAGCACCCAGGCGGCGGTCCACCACGCGCGGCGCAGCACCAGCCAGAGCAGCACCGGCAGGAAGGCCACCGCCCGGAACGCGGACGACCCCGGCGCGGTGAGCACCTGGAGCACCGCCTCCACGAGCGCCGGCCGGCCGTCCCCGGCGTAGAGCGCGTCACTGACCGCGCGGTCGAACGCGTGCAGCGGGAACCAGCCGGCCGTCACGGCCCAGGTGAGCAGGGTGAACACGATGGCGCCGGCGGCGGCAGCGGCGGACCGCCCCGGAGGAGGTGGGTGCACGGGCTCCAGGGTCCCCGACCGACGCCGCCGTGACACCCTTGCCGCCGTGGAGGACACCACGGCGGCGCGGCCCGCGCGTGCGCGCCCGTCGGAGGCGACGCTGCGCCGGCTGGAGCGCGCCTCCGGATCGCTGGCCACGCAGGCGGTCGCCCGGATGGACGAGGAGCTCGCCTGGTTCCGGGCGATGCCGGCCGACCAGCGCTCCTGGGTCACCCTGGTCGCCCAGGCGGGCATCGCCTCGCTGGTCGAGTGGTGCCGCAACCCCGGCCGGCCGCCCCGGCTGACCGGGGAGGTCTTCGGCGCCGCTCCCCGCGAGCTGGCGCGCGCGGTGCCGCTCAAGCAGACCGTCGACCTGATCAAGGTCACCGTGGAGGTCGTCGAGGCCCGGGTGGGCCAGGTCGCCGAGCCCGGCGAGGCCGAGCCGCTGCGGCTGGCCGTGCTGCAGTTCAGCCGCGAGGTCGCCTTCGCCACCGCGCACGTCTACGCCAGCTTCGCCGAGAACCGCGGCGCCTGGGACGCACGGCTGGAGGCCCTCGTGGTCGACGCCCTGGTGCGCGGCGACCGGTCCGAGGAGCTGCCGGGCCGGGCCGCGGCGCTGGGCTGGGCCACCACCGGCCCGGTGCTGGTGCTGGTCGGCGCCGCGCCGCCGACGGAGCGGGACTCCCGCGCCGGGGTGCGGCGGGCGGCGCGCTCGCTGCGCAGCGAGGTGCTCGTGGGGGTGCACGCGGACAAGCTGGTGGTGGTCCTGGGTGGTGTCGACCGGCTGACCGAGGTGGCCGAACGGGTGTGCGGGGAGTTCGGCCCGGGCCCGGTCGTCGTCGGCCCGCAGGTCGACTCGCTGGCCCGCGCCGCCGAGTCCGCGGCCGCGGCGCTCGCCGGGCTGCGCGCCGCCGCGGCGTGGCCGGATGCGCCCCGCCCGGTGGACGCCGAGGCGCTGCTGCCCGAGCGCGCCCTCGACGGCGACCCGGTGGCCCGGACGGCGCTGGCCGAACGGATCGCCGGCCCGCTGGAGGCCGCCGGCGGGGAGGTGCTGGAGACCGTCCGGGCGGTGCTCGCCCACGGGGGCAACCTGGAGGGGACGGCGCGGGCACTGTTCGTGCACCCCAACACCGTGCGGTACCGGCTCAAGCGGGCCACCGAGCTGACCGGGTGCTCGATCACCGACCCGCGCGGGGCCTGGACCCTGCAGCTGGCGCTGGCGCTGACCCGCCTGGAGGGCGCCCGGTCACTCTGGCACTGACCGGACCGGCCATTGTGGCCTCCCCCACCCCGGACCGTCATCTGGAGCAGTTCCGGAGCGGGCTTTTGGAGGGATCCTCCAAAGACCGACGGCAGTAATTCGTGGGTCTTCCGGCTCCGCGCGGCGCCGTCACCTGCCAGGGTTGTCACGTGCTGGCCGTTCTCGCCCCCGGACAGGGTGCCCAGAAGCCCGGGATGCTCACCGACTGGCTCGACCTCCCCGGCGCGGAGCCGTTCTTCCGCTGGGCCGGGGCGATCGCCGACGCCGACCTCCTGGAGCTCGGCACGACCGGTGACGCCGAAGCGATCAAGGACACCGCGGTCACCCAGCCGCTGGTCGTGGCGATGAGCCTGTTCATCGCCCGCGAGCTCGGCGGGATGCCGGGCCCCGTGGTGCACGCACCGGCCGCCGGCCGCGACGTCGTCATCACCGGCCACTCGGTGGGTGAGCTGACCGCCGCCGCACTGGCGGGCGTCCTCTCGGTGGAGGCCGCGATCGCGCTGACCGCGGTGCGCGGCCGGGCGATGGCCCGGGCCTGCGCGCAGACGCCGACCGGGATGTCCGCCGTCCTGGGGGGCGACCCGGAGCAGGTGCTCGACGCGATCGAGCGCCACGGCCTGACCCCGGCGAACATGAACGGCGGCGGCCAGGTGGTCGCCGCCGGCTCGCTGGAGGGTCTCGCCGCGCTCAAGGCCGACCCGCCGGAGAAGGCGCGGATCATGCCGCTGTCGGTCGCCGGTGCCTTCCACACCTCGTACATGGCCGGCGCCCGCGAGGAGCTCGAGGGCCTGATCGGTGGGCTGCGGCCGGCCGACCCGAGCCGGCTGCTGCTGTCCAACGCCGACGGCGCCGCGGTCGACAGCGGCGCCGAGGTGCTCTCCCGCCTGGTCACCCAGGTCACCAGCCCGGTGCGCTTCGACGCGTGCCTGGCGACCCTGCGCGACCTCGGCGTCACGGCCGTGCTCGAGCTGCCGCCGGCGGGCGCGCTCGCCGGCCTGGCGAAGCGGGAGTGGAAGGGGACCGACATCGAGGTGCTGGCGCTGACCAAGCCCGCCGATCTCGACCGCGCGCGGGAGCTGATCGACGCCGAGCGCGGGCGCGCGGAGGCCCAGCACTCCCCCGACTGGCGGGTCGTCGTCGCCCCCGCCCGCGGCACGGTCAACCCGGCCGACGTCGCCGAGGGCACGCACCTGCCGGCCGGCACCCCCCTCGGCTGCATCCGCAGCCGCCGCGAGGAGGTCAACGTCTCCGCCGGCTACGACGGCGTCCTCGCCGAGTGGCTGGTGGCCGACGGCGACCTCGTCGACGCCGGTGACCCGATCGCCCGTCTCTACCCGGAGGTGTCCCAGTGACCAGCAGGATCACGCTGCGAGAAGGTGCCCCGGGCGCGCAGATCCTGGGCCTGGGCGGCTACCGCCCGCGGCGGCGGGTCACCAACGCCGAGCTCGAGACGGTGATGGACACCAACGACGAGTGGATCCAGACCCGGGTCGGCATCGCCGAGCGCCGCTGGGCCTCGGAGGACGAGACGCTGGTCGAGATGGCGGTGGCCGCCGGCGGCAAGGCCCTGGCCGCCAGCGGGCTGGCTCCCGACCAGGTCGACCTGGTCATCGTGGCGAGCGCGAGCCTGACCGCCCCGATCCCGGGCATCGGCCCGCAGGTGGCCCACCGGCTGGGCATCCCCCGCCCGGGGGCCTTCGACCTCAACGCCGGCTGCGCCGGGTTCTGCTACGCGCTGGGGACGGCCTCCGACGCCATCCGCACCGGCGACGCCCGGCACGTGCTCGTCGTCGGCGTCGAGCGGCTCACCGACGTCACCGACCTCACCGACCGCTCGACCGCGGTGATCTTCGCCGACGGCGCGGGTGCGGCCGTGGTCGGGCCGTCCGACGAGCCCGGCATCGGCCCGGTCGCCTGGGGCAGCGACGGCGACCAGTACACCGCCATCGAGATCGCCGCCGGCCGCTCGACGATGACGATGGCCGGGCAGGCCGTGTACCGCTGGGCCACCACGAAGCTCACCGCCACCCTCGAGGAGGCGATGGAGTCCGCCGGCGTCACCGCCGCCGACATCGACGTCTTCGCCCCGCACCAGGCCAACCTCCGGATCATCGAGTCGATGTCGAAGAAGCTCGGCTTCGGCCCGGACACCGTCATCGCCCGCGACATCGTGCAGTCCGGGAACACCTCCGCGGCGTCGGTCCCGCTGGCGCTCACCGCGCTGGTGGAGTCCGGCGAGGCCAAGAGCGGCGACCTGGCCCTGGTGCTCGGTTACGGCGCCGGGCTGACCTTCGCCGGCCAGGTCCTCCGCCTGCCCTGATAGACCAGTGACCTCGCCGGGACGCCCGTCCCGGTCGACGGCGGAGCCGCCCGGCCCCGCCATCCCGCAGACAGAGAGAGGACCCCGCGTGCCCAGCACCGCAGAGATCCAGGCCGGCCTCGCCGAGATCCTGGAGGAGGTGGCCGGCGTCGCCCCGGCCGACGCCAACCCCGAGAAGTCCTTCACCGAGGACCTCGACGTCGACTCGCTGTCGATGGTGGAGATCGCCACCGCCGTCGAGGACAAGTTCGGCGTGGCCATCCCCGACGACGAGCTCGGCAACATCAAGACCGTCGGGGACGCCATGTCCTACATCGAGAAGAACCAGGGCTGACCCAGCCCGTCACCGCTCTCCCCCCGGCCGTCCGGCCAGCCAGTCCCAGGAGGAACTCATGAGCACGCCCACCGCCGACGTCGTCGTCACCGGGCTCGGCGCCACCACGCCCCTCGGTGGTGACGTCGCCTCCACCTGGGAGGCACTGCTGGCCGGCCGGTCCGGGGTGAGCCGCCTGAGCGCCGACTGGGCGGCGGACTTCCCCGCCCAGCTCGTCGCGCAGCTCGCCGTCGAGCCGTCCGAGCAGCTGGACCGGGTCCGCTCCCGCCGGCTCGACCGCAGCCAGCAGGTCGCCGTCATCGCCGCCGAGGAGGCCTGGCGCGACGCCGCCGGCGCCGACTCCGGCGTCGACCCCCTCCGGATCGCCGTCGTCTTCGGCACCGGCATCGGCGGCGCGGTGACCCTGCTCGACCAGGACGACGTCCTGGAGGCCAAGGGCCCCAAGCGGGTCTCCCCCTTCACCATCCCGATGCTCATGCCCAACGGCCCCGCCGCCGCCGTCGGCCTGGCCGTCGGCGCCAAGGCCGGCGTGCACGCCCCGGTGAGCGCCTGCGCCTCGGGCGCCGAGGCGATCCGCTGGGGCCTGGACCTGCTCCGGTTCGACCGCGCCGACATGGTCGTCGTCGGCGGCACGGAGGCCTGCGTGCACCCGCTGCCGATGGCCGGGTTCGCCGCGATGCGCGCGATGAGCACCCGCAACGACGAGCCCGAGCGCGCCTCCCGGCCGTTCGACAAGGCCCGCGACGGCTTCGTCCTCGGCGAGGGCGCGGGCGCCCTCGTGCTCGAGCGCGCCGACGCCGCCCGGGCCCGCGGGGCGCGCGTCCACGCCCGGCTGGCCGGCGCCGGCGCCACCGCCGACGGCTACGACCTGGTCGCCCCGCACCCCGAGGGTGAGGGCGCCGGCCGGGCGATCGCCGCGGCGATCCGCGACGCCGGGCTCACCCCCGCCGACATCGGTCACGTGAACGCGCACGCCACCTCCACCCCGATCGGCGACACCGCCGAGGCCTCCGCCATCCGCAACGCCATCGGCGACCACCCGCTGGTCACCGCCACCAAGAGCCAGACCGGGCACCTGCTCGGGGCGGCCGGGGCCCTGGAGTCGGTCTTCACCATCCTGGCGCTGCGCGACCAGCTGGTGCCGGCGACGGCGAACCTCGACGACCCCGACGACGACGCCGCGGTCCAGGCGCTGGACATCGTCCGCCGCGAGCCGCGGAAGGCCTCGTTCACCGCCGCGCTCAACGACTCCTTCGGGTTCGGCGGCCACAACATGGCCCTGGTCTTCACCACGGCATGACGAAGGACCCCGCTGCCCCCCGTGAAGGACCCCGTCCCGCTCACCGCTCGCGAGCTCGCAGTGAGCCTCCGGACGGGGCCGTCCACGCTCACGGCGGGCCCTGCAGCGCGGCCGTTCCCTCCGGCACGTCCCTCTGAGGAGCTGCTCATGACCACTGCCACCCCCGCGCCGCCGGTCACCACCGTCGACCCCCGCGACCCCGAGGACCGGCTGGCCCGGTTCTTCGACCCGGGCTCGCTGCAGCTGCTGGCCGCCCGCGACACCTCCGGGGTGCTGGCCGGGCGCGGCACCGTCGCCGGCTCCCCGACGATCGCCTACTGCACCGACGCCACGATCATGGGCGGCGCGATGGGCGTCGACGGCTGCCGGCACATCGTCGACGCCATCGACACCGCGCTGCGCGAGCGGGTGCCGGTCGTCGGCATCTGGCACTCCGGTGGCGCCCGGCTGGCCGAGGGCGTCACCGCCCTGCACGCGGTCGGCGAGGTGTTCGCCGCGATGGTGCGCGCCTCGGGGCGGGTGCCGCAGATCTCCGTCGTCCTCGGCGCGGCCGCCGGCGGTGCGGCCTACGGCCCGGCGCTCACCGACCTGGTGATCATGGGCCCGGCCGGGCGCGTGTTCGTCACCGGCCCGGACGTCGTCCGGTCGGTCACCGGTGAGGTCGTCGACCAGGAGCAGCTCGGCGGCCCGGACACCCACGGTCGGCGCTCCGGCGTCGTGCACGTGGTGACCGAGACCGAGGCCGAGGCCCTGGAGACCGCCCGCACCGCGGTCGACCTGCTGGCCGCGCAGGGCAGCTTCGCCCCCGCCCAGGACGAGCCGGCCGTCGACCTCATGGCGCTGCTGCCCGAGCAGCGCAACCGCGCCTACGACGTGAAGCCGCTGGTCGCCGCGCTGCTGGACGGCCCCGGCCTGGAGCTGCACCCGCGGTTCGCGCCGAACATCGTGACCACGCTCGGCCGGCTGGCCGGGCGCACCGTCGGGGTGATCGCGAACAACCCGCTGCGCCTGGGCGGCTGCCTGGACTCCGCCTCGGCGGAGAAGGCGGCCCGGTTCGTGCGGATGTGCGACGCCTTCGGGGTCCCGCTGGTCGTGCTGGTCGACGTGCCCGGCTACCTGCCCGGCGTCGGCCAGGAGTGGGACGGCGTCGTGCGCCGCGGGGCGAAGCTGCTGCACGCCTTCGCCGAGGCGGTGGTGCCGCGGGTGACCCTGGTGACGCGCAAGTCCTACGGCGGCGCCTACATCGCGATGAACGCCCGCTCGCTCGGGGCCAACGCGGTGTTCGCCTGGCCGGGGGCGGAGGTCGCCGTCATGGGCGCCAAGGCCGCCGTCGGCATCCTGCACCGCAAGAAGCTCGCCGCCGCACCGCCCGGGGAGCGGGAGGCGCTGCACGCACAGCTGGCCGAGGAGCACGAGCGGATCGCCGGCGGGGTGAACCGGGCCCGGGAGATCGGCGTCGTCGACGACGTCGTCGAGCCGGCCCAGACCAAGCGGCGGCTGGTGGCCGCGCTGGCGGAGACCCCGGCCGGCCGGGGCGCGCACGGCAACATCCCGCTCTGAGCAGGGATCCCGTCTCCCGCCGGGATCAGGTCAGCTGATCCCGCTTGCTCCTGGCTCACCTCCTGCGGTGAGCCAGGAGCAAGCACGGTGAGCCAGGACGACGAACGGCCCGGCACCCTCGAAGGGTGCCGGGCCGTTGTGCCCTTCGGCTGGGCGGCGGTCGAGTCGGGACGCCGCCCGGTGCTCAGACGACCTGGTGCAGCCAGGTCACCGGGGCGGCGTCGCCGGCGTACCGGTAGGCCTCGAGGTCGGCGTCCCAGGCCGCACCGAGGAGCTGGTCGACGCCGTGGCGGAACGCCTCGACCGAGGTGGCGGTGGCGGCCAGGTGCCGCAGCTGCTGCTCGGTGATGATCAGGTCGCCGTTGGCGCTGACCGGCGCACGGTGCACCCCGTGCCCGGGCACGTAGGACATGCGCTCACCGTCGTTGCCGTGGCTGGCCTCCTCGGTCACCTCGAAGCGCAGCATCGGCCACTGCTTCAGGGCAGCAACCAGCTTGGCCCCGGTGCCGGGGGCGCCCGTCCAGGCGATCTCGGCACGGTAGGAGCCGTGCGCCACGGGCTGGTCAGCCCACGTCAAAGACACCGGCGCACCGACGACGCGCTCGAGCGCCCATTCGACGTGCTGGCACAACGCCTTCGGGCACGCGTGCACGAAGACGACACCCTGGGTTGACCGTCGCTGCACGGCGCACCTCCATCGACTCGACTGGTTCGTCTTCCCCAACGGACCTGTCGTGTTCGGTGGCACTGCGTTCGTACTGCGCGGCTCCAGGAGCAACCGGCCGTCAGTCTGCCCGACGAGCTGCTCGGCGCGCCAGTGCGAGCTGAGGCGAACGAGACACCTGGGGCCCGATGTGTCCAGTGGGACGAGTGAGGCGCGCGTCGACCACGGCTTTTGCAGCGAGAAGTGGACGATCCGAGCAAGAAGTGTCCATCCCACGATGTGGACACCCTGACACATCCGGGGCGCTGCGAGGGCCCCGGAGGAGTGTGCCGGTCAGGCCCGGTGTCGCGCCAGGGCCTCCGCTGCCGCCCGGCGGTCCAACCGGGTCTGCACGGTGAGAGCGAGGGCGACCAGCAGGCCGGCGCCGAGCGCCAGCGCGGCCATGGCGAGGGCGCCGTCGTCGGGCGCCAGCAGTGCGCGGTCCTCGGTCTGCCACGGCCACAGGGCGCGCAGCGAGCCGACCATCAGGCCGGTCATCAGGGCCAGCGTCAGCGCGTGGTGGGAGCGCAGGGCCGCCTGCAACGCCTTGACGAACAGCCCGAGGCCGAGGGCGGCCCCCAGCGCGAAGGCCCCGACGTAGGCCAGGTCGCGGGAGTTGACCGCCGCCAGTGTGGGGCCGTAGAGGCCGAGGGTCAGCAGGATGAACGACCCGGAGATGCCGGGCAGCACCAGGGCGCAGATCGCGACCGCGGCGGCGAGCACGACCACCGGCAGCGACGGGTTCGCGTCGCCGCCGGGCGGCAGGGCGGTGAGCAGGAAGGCGGCGATGGCCGCCAGCACCGCGACGACGACGTCGCGGGTCGACCAGCGCCCGACCATCCGGGCCGGGGCGACGATGGAGAACAGCACCATGCCGAAGAACACCGCCCGGGCGCCGACCGGGTGGTCCTCGATCAGCGGCTCCAGCAGCCGGGCGCCGACGACGACGGCGACGGCCATGCCGGCCAGCAGGGGCAGGATCGTCCACCAGTGCGCGCGGCCGATCTCCGCGCGTGCCTCGGCGAGCCGCCCGGTGACCGCGTGGCGCAGGCTGGTGACGACGTGCCCGGCGCCGTCGATCAGCCGCTCGTAGACCCCGAGGACCAGGGCGACGGTGCCGCCGCTGACGCCGGGCACCACCTCCGCGGCACCCATCGCCAGGCCGCGGACCACGTGGCCGGGCGCGGTGCGGAGGCCACCGTCGGGGACGGGGACCGTGGAACTGCCTGACTCCTCTGGACGCACCTGGCCCAGGCTAGTGGCGGCCCGACAGCCCGATCGGGATTGCGGCGAGCGTTCGAGTTGCGCGGTCCTGAGATCCTCCAGAAATGCACCGCGGACACGCCCGGCCGATCGCAGCGGCGGCGTGCCTCGCACTGCTGCTGACCTCCTGCGGCTGGGGTGAGGAGGCGACCCCGGAAGCGGCGGCGAGCACCGGTCCGGCGCTGGAGTTCGTGAGCCGGCCCGACCTTGTCGCCCCCGACCTGGCGATCGACCAGCGCGGGCCGGCCCGCTCCCCCGACGGCGGTCTGCTGTTCCTCGGACCCAAGAGCGACGGCGCACCGCTCACCGGGGTGCTGATCGTCGACGACGCCGGGGAGCCGGTCTGGATCCACCCCACCGACGGGCGCGCCTACGACGTCCGGGTGCAGACCTTGCGCGGCGAGCCGGTGCTCACCTGGTGGCGCGGTGAGAGCCCCGTCGTCGGGCTGGGGGCCGGGGAGTTCGTGCTGGTCGACGAGTCCTACGAGGAGATCGGCGTGGTCACCACCGGCGGCGACGTCGGCCCCGGCCAGGCCGACTTCCACGAGGGCCGGCTGACCGACCGGGGGACGATGCTGCTGACCGCCTACGTCAAGCAGGAGCACGACCTCACGCCGGTGGGCGGCCCCGAGGACGGCTGGGTCTGGGACGGCGTCGTCCAGGAGGTGGACGTCGCCACCGGCGAGGTCGTCTTCCAGTGGAGCGCGCTGGACCACGTGCCGCTGGAGCAGACCAGGAGCGAGCTGCCCGAGGACAGCGGCACCGAGGAGAAGCCGTTCGACTGGTTCCACGTCAACTCGGTCGCCGAGGACGATGACGGGTCGCTGCTGATCTCCGCGCGCAACACCTGGGCGGTCTACGACGTCGAGCGCGGCACCGGCGAGGTGCACTGGACCCTCGGCGGCGAGGCGAGCGACTTCGAGCTCGCCGACGGCGCGGAGTTCGCCTGGCAGCACGACGCCGAACGCCAGGCCGACGGCACGCTCACCCTCTTCGACAACCAGTCCGAACCCGACATCGGCCCGACCTCCCGCGGGCTGCGGCTGGCCCTCGACGAGCAGGCGAGAACGGCGACCGTGGTCACCGAGTACCTGCCACCCGACCCGGATCGGCTGGCCGGCAGCCAGGGCAGCTTCCAGCAGCTGCCGGGCGGGGACGTGCTCATCGGGTGGGGGTCGCGGCCGTTCTACTCGGAGTTCGCCGCCGACGGCACGCTGCGCTACGACGCGGCCCTCGGCGGCGGGGACAACTACCGCATCGACCGGGCGCAGTGGACCGGCCGGCCGGACACCGATCCCGATGCGGTGCGGGAGGCCGACCGGGTGCACGCCAGCTGGAACGGCGCCACCGAGGTGGCCGCCTGGCGGCTCGTGACCGGGGACGACGAGGAGAGCGCGGTGGCCGGCGACCCGGTGCGGCGCACCGGCTTCGAGACGGCGGTCCCGGTGGACGGCGACCCGGCGTACCTGGCGGTCGAGGCGCTGGACGCCGACGGCGCCGTGCTGGGCAGCACCGTGCTGAGCGGCTGAGGGCGACCGCTAGCGTGAACGCCCTGGGGCGGTAGCTCAGCCGGTCAGAGCATGGGACTCATAATCCCTGGGTCGTGGGTTCGAGCCCCACCCGCCCCACCATCGCGACGCCGTCCGGGCGCGGCCCTCGGTCCAGCGGCCTTCTCACTCGCGGCCTGGCGAGTCCTCCGGCTGGACCACCGACCGCGGGAACGGGCTGTCCTCGATGGTGAACTGCCCGAAGGTGGCGAACAGCATCAGGCCGCCGACTGCGCCCACGGTGAGCAGCGATGCCGACACCTTCCTCGGCTGTCTGGGTGGCGGCGTCGGGCGGTCCTGGGGGCGGGTCACCCGTGGATCTCACCCGCTGATCGTCACCCGGGGTAGCCGCGGGCTCCGGGTTCCCCCGACCCAGGGTCATCCCACCGGGTCGACACGAAAGCGTCGGTGGCGGCGGGCAGGGTGAGGGGCATGGTCGCCTTCTTCGTCCCCCGCGCCGCCGACACCGAGCAGGCCGAGCGGCTCTACGGTGCGCTGGCCGAGTTCGCCGGTGTCGAGCCCGCTCCGGCCGGAGAGCGGGTTCGCGCGATCACCTTCCGGCAGGACGACGCCGTCTGGCGAGCCGAGGTCGGCGAGGAGCTGCGCGGCGAGCGGACGACGCGGCTGCTGCGCCGCGGTGAGGTGCTCGAGCACACCGAGACGCTGACCTCGGCCTCCCGGGTGCTGGCGATCTACCCGGGCTCACCCTTCACCGTCGTCACCGACGCCCAGCCGATCACCGGTGCCGCCTCCCAGTGGGCCAACCCCTTCACCGCCAACCCCGACCAGGTCACCCACTTCGACCGGCCGTGAGACCGACTCAGCCGGCGGCCGCCACCGCCGGGCGTGCCCTGCGGGCCTCCCGGCTGACCAGCGGCACCACGGCCAGCGCCAGCAGGCCGTAGAACACAGCGAGCTGCCCGCCGATCGGCCAGACCAGCAGGAAGAAGGTGGCCAGGAAGAGCAGGTGCAGGGTCAGCAGCACCGCCCACGCCACCCGGCTGCCCCGCCAGGCCAGGAAGGTCAGCACCGCGTCGACAGCCAGCCACGGCAGCGGGAACGAGCCGCCCGGGTCGCCCGGCAACTGGGCCACCAGCAGCGCCGCGGTGTACAGACCGACGAACAAGAGGTACGGCGCGCGCACCGTCAGCCCGGACACGGGCACACCCTGGCCGGACCGACGCCGCTTCGCAACACCCCGGTCCAGTGCACGGGCACCCGCGCACCACAGCGGATGGAGCTGCCAGTCCCGGGCGGACCTGAGCTACCGGCACCCCTTGCCGTCGGGGCGTCGTCGCGGAACCCACGGCTGACCGGGACGACCACCGTGGACACGCTGCCGCTGGCGTTGCCACTGGACGACGACTCGGCGCTCCCCGAGCGGCACGCTCACCCGCCGGGGCCCGTTGGTGGACGGCGCCGGCGGGGTGCTGGCCGATCCCGAGCTGCGCACGATGATCGGCGAGGTGCCGATGCGTGAGGTCGCCGCCCTCCCGGAGCTGCCTGCATCCCCGACCGCTCCGACGACGGGATCACCAGAAACTCCGTTTCGGCGCCCGGGGCTCGCCCTCGCGGATCAAGGCCGCCACCCTCTTGACGGTGTCCCGGTGCACCGAGATGCCTGCCTTCTTGGCGGCCCCCTGCACAGCCCGCTCCACCACCGCCGCCGGCTTGTCCTTGTGCGTCCTCGCAAGTCTGCTCAGCGACGCCTTCAAGGTCTTCTCCCGCGCCAGCAACTCCTGCTGCACCGGCCTGAGCAGCAGTGACTCGAATTCGGCTGACGGCTTCCGAGCGGCCATGCCGCACCCTAGGACGGGACCGGATTCCCTGCGCGGTTCGGACGCCGTCCTCCCGCAAGGGAGCTCCTGTGCACGGCCGGGCGCGGCCAAGCCACGCCGGCTCGGCTGGCGGTCGGCCGGCCCGTCCCGGAGCCTGAGTGCAGCACCACCCCAGTCACGTCCGGGGGCTCCGCCCCACCACCGGCACGTTGGAGCGCGCAGATGCCCGACGACGACCTCGGCCCGGCCACCCCTCCACCACCACCGCGGTTCGGTCTCGTCGGGGCGGTCATCGCACTGGTGCGCCTGCCGTTCGACCTGCTGGTCCTGTTCGGTTACCTGGTGCGCCAGGCGCCGCTGCTGATCCAGGACGTGCGCAGCACGGTCAACGGCGTCGCCCGGCTCGTCCAGCACGGCGAGCGGGAAGGTGCCCTCCGCGAGCTCCTCGACGAGCTCGCCCGCGCGGCGCGCGCGGACAACGCCGGCGCGCTCGCCCACCTGCTGCGCTCGGCCGGCGACCTGTCCGAGGCACGGGCCGAGCTGACCCGGCTGCGCATCGAGGCGGCGCGGGCCGGCGACGCGGGCGCCCTGCGCGACGACGCGGCCTGACCACCCCCGCGCCGGTCAGGCGTGCCCGGCGTCGCGGAGGGCGGCGAGGCAGGCCCGGTGCAGCGCTCGCTGCCGGCGTACCCGGGCCAGCAGCCCGGGCGTCGGCTCCAGCTCGCGGGTCGCCGCGGACGTGACGTCGGCCAGCCGCCCGTCGGCCAGCCGCCCGGTGGTCACGTGCACGGTCCACCGCTCGGCGTCGGGCACCGAGACCTCCTGACCGACGAGCGTCGCCGGGCCGGTCGCCGCCGGGGCACCGTCGAGCACCAGCGGATCGGCGCCCCACTCCCCCACCCGCACGGTGCCGGCGTGCAGGCCGCCGTCGTCGACCGCGAGGACGGCGTCGGCCGGCCCGTCGCGGCGCCTCGCCGGGACGACCCGGACGTCCTCGAACACGAGGACCAATCGCGGCAGGTACCACCAGTGCTCCCGGCGGAGCATCGCCGAGTCGGCCAGCGCCCGGGACGGCGGGTGCTTGCGCAGCTCCTGCGGCAGCAGCTCGTCGGTGAACAGGCGGCCGTCGCCGTCCTCGACCAGGGTGCACCGGCCGCTCAGCGCGAGCGGCTCCCAGCCGGGCCCGGTGAGCCGCGGATCGGAGAGGACGAGCGCCGCGGCGTCCGCGGCGGCGACGCTGCGGGCGGCGGCTGCCTGCGCCCACGGCAGGGCCACAGCGGGCCGCTCGCCGAGCAGCAACGGGACGACACCGAGGGCCCCGGGTGGCTCGCCGGGGCGCCGCCAGACCAGCTCGGCCAGCCCCGCCGCCCGCACCGCTCGTGTCAGAGTTGTGTCCGCTGTCACATCCGCTGTCTACTCTCCGTGCCTGCGGCCGCTCGGGCCGCCCTGCGCTGGAGGTCGCCGTGCCCGCAGTCGTCGTGGCCGTCGTGGTCGGGGTGCTGTTCTTCCTCGGGTACCGGTACTACTCCAGCTACCTGGCCCGGAAGGTCTACGTGCTCGACCCGGCGTTCGTCACGCCGGCGCACGAGTTCAACGACGGCAACGACTTCGTGCCGACGAACAAGCACGTCCTGTTCGGTCACCACTTCACCTCCGTCGCCGGGGCGGCACCGATCGTCGGCCCGGCGATCGCGGTGTTCTGGGGATGGGGGCCGGCGCTGACCTGGATCGTGCTGGGCACGATCTTCGCCGCCGGCGTGCACGACTTCGGCTCGCTGGTCGTGTCGGTGCGGCACAAGGCCCGCAGCATCGGCACCCTCGCCGGGGAGGTCGTCAACGGCCGCGCCCGGGGCCTGTTCCTGGCGATCATCTTCTTCCTGCTGACCCTGGTGAACGCCGTCTTCGCCGTGGTCATCGGCAACCTGTTCGTGAACAACCCGGGGGCGGTCATCCCGATCGTGGTGGAGATCCCGGTCGCGATGGCCATCGGCCAGTACATCTACCGGACCCGCTCCTCGGCGCTCATCCCCTCGATCGTCGGAGTGCTGGTCCTGTACGCGCTGATCCTGGTGGGCAACGCCTTCCCGGTCTCCCTCGACGGCCTGGCCGAGGCCCTCGGCTTCGAGCAGACCCGCAACCTCTGGGTGATCCTGCTGTTCGTCTACACCTGGGTCGCCTCCCGCATCCCGGTGTGGGTGCTGCTCCAGCCGCGCGACTACATCAACAGCCACCAGCTGTTCATCGCCCTGGGCGTCATCTCCCTCGGCGTGATCGTCGGCCTGAACACCATCCAGGCGCCGGTGGTCAACGACGTCCCGGAGGGCTCGCCGAGCTTCTTCCCGTTCCTGTTCATCACCATCGCCTGCGGCGCCATCTCCGGCTTCCACTCGCTGGTCGCCTCCGGGACGACGTCCAAGCAGCTGGACCGGGAGACCGACGCCCGGTACGTGGGCTACATGGGCGCCGTCGGCGAGGGCTCGCTGGCCACCGGCGCGGTGCTCGCCGCCACCGCAGGCGTGGCCGCCTCCCAGGCCGAGTGGGAGGCGCTCTACCCCGACTTCGCCACCGCCAGCGGCGGCGCCACCGGCAACTTCGTCAACGGGGTCGCGGTCTTCGCCAACAACCTGGCCGTCCCGCTGGACATCGCGACCATCTTCGCCGCGGTCGTGGTGATCAGCTTCGCGGCCACCACGATGGACACCGGCGTGCGGCTGCAGCGCTACGTCGTCCAGGAGATCGGTGAGCTCACCGGCATCCGGGTGCTGGCCCGCAACCTCAGCCTCGCCACCACCATCGCGGTGCTCATCCCGCTGGGGATGGCGCTGCTCCCCGGCGGTGGCGAGGCCGGCTACACCTTCGGCGTGCTGTGGCAGCTGTTCGGCACCACCAACCAGCTCACCGCCGGCCTGGCGCTGGCCGTGATCGCCGTGTGGGTCACCCGCCGCGGCCGCAGCCCCGTGGCGGTGCTGATCCCGCTCGTGTTCCTGCTGCTGATGACCTCGTGGGCGCTGCTGGTGAACCTGCGGAACTTCGTCCGCGACGACCAGTGGGTGCTGGCCCCGCTGGACGCGGTCATCTTCCTGCTGGCGCTGTGGCTGATCGCCGAGGCCGCGCTGGCGCTGCGCGCCGCGTTCCGCGACCGGCGGACGACGGCGGGTGCCGAGGACCGGCCGGCGGCCTCCCGGGAGGAGTCGCGGTGAGCCCCCGGGTGGTGCTCGTCCGCGGCGCGCGCGGCCCGGCCGGGGGCGGGTGCTGCAGCGGGGACGTGCGCCCCTTCGACACCGGCGGGCACGCCCACCCGGGCCGCAGGGACACGAGCTCCGACGACCCGGTCGGTGCGGTGTACCGCGCCCTGCGTGGTGGGCTGCCCGACGAGGTGGCCGTGGAGGTCGTCTCCCCGTCCAACTGGTTGTGGCTGGTGCCCGCCCTGCTGGGCGACGGGCGGCGCCGGGGCCTGCGGGGCGCCGCGCTGCGGCGCTCGGTGCGCGCCGGGCTGGCCGTGGAGTCGCTGATCGCCGACGGAGCGGTGCTGGCGTCGGGCCGGCTGCCCCCGCCCGCCACCGCCCTCGCCGCTGCGCGCGCGGAACTCGGACTCCCCTGACCGCCACCCGGCGGTGGACGTCTCTCGCGCCCGACCGGTGGCGATCGACGCGCTGGTGAGCATCCACCAGCTCCCGCTGCAGCGGCTCACCTGGCGCCGGCTGTTCGAGCTGGGCCTCACCGCGGAGGACGCGGCTCAGTGGACCGGGGGGACGCTCTCCCAGGAGGCGATCCGGGGGGTGGCCGCACGGAGCATGCCCGTCTACGTCAGCGACCGGGTGGCTCGGGCGCCGGCCCGGCCGCTCGGCGTCCCCGAGTACCGCGTGCGCCGTGCGGCAGGGCTCCCGGTGACCGAACCCGCCGGAGTGCGCACCCGGCCCCACCTCCGGATCGTCGGCCGGGACGACTGAGCCGCGGAGCGCGGTCCCAGCCCGCCGGCGGCAGGATGAGGTGTGCCCTTCGACCTGAGCGAGCGCTACCCGGCCGCCCCGGACACGGTGCTGGCCGTGCTGACCGACGAGTCGTTCCTCCGCGAGCGTGCGGCCGCGCTCGGCGCCCAGGTGCAGGACCTGACCGTGTCCGCCGACGGCGACCGCCCCCGCACCGAGGTACGGCTCTCGGCGCCGACCACCGGCATCCCCCCGGTGTTCGCCCGCTTCGTCGGCGACCGCGTGTCCGTCCTCGAACGCACCGCCTGGACGCCGGACGGCGCCGGTGGTCACCGCAGCGACCTGGACGTGCAGGCCGAGGTGTTCGGCCGCATGGTGCGGGTCACCGGTGAGCGGCACCTGCTCCCGGACGCTGCCGGCAGCCGCTCGACGGTGACCGGCGAGGCCTCGGTCGACGCCCCGCTGATCGGGCGGCAGGCGGAGGCCGCCGTCCGGGAGCTGGTCGGTGTCGTGCTGCGGCGCGAGGACGAGGTGCTGCGCCGGCGGCTCGGCTCCGGCTCGTGATGGCCCGCGCCCGGGTGTCGCCATGCAACGATTCCGGATCGGAGACGGCCGGAGGGATTGACGGGAGACCGCGCGCGGGACCAAGGTGCCGCATGCGCCCCCTGGTGGTCGACGACCTCGCGCCGTTCGACGACTGGCCCGCGGCCGTCCGGGCCTCCCTCACCCACCTGCACCGGACCGTCGGGCTCGACGTCTGGATGCTGACCGAGGTGACCGGGACCGAGCAGGTCGTGCTGCACGCCCATCCCCGCGAGGCCGTCCCCGCCGGAACGTCCTTCCCGTGGGAGCAGACCTTCTGCCGGGCGATGGTGAGCGGCACCGGGCCCCGGGTCGCGACCGTCACCGCCGCCGTCCCGGTCTACTCCCAGCTGCTGGCCGGCCACCCCGCCCGGATCGCCGCCTACGTCGGGGTGCCGCTGGTGACCCGCTCCGGCGAGCTGTTCGGCACGCTGTGCGGGTTCTCCGCGCGGGCCCAACCGCGCACCACGGCGCGCTTCCTGCCCACGGTCGAGCACACCGCCCGGCTGCTCAGCACGCTGCTGCCCGCCGACTCGCCCGGCGCGCCGGTCAGCGGCTGAGCAGCTCCTGCGGCTCGATCCGCCGGCGCCCGATGTAGTAGAGCGTCATCCCCTCCGGCACCGGGGTGTCCCACGGCGGGCTGACCGCCAGCTCGCCACCGTCGCGCACCGCCAGCACCGTCGCGCCGAACTCCCGGCCCAGGTGCGTCTGGCAGTCGCCGAAGGCGGCGAACCGGTGGCCGGCGGGCAGCCGTACCGAGTAGGTGTTGCCGTGCCCGCCATGGCTCATCACGTCGGTGTAGACGTCGGTGATGCCCGGGTCCAGCGCCTCCTCGGTGAGCAGGTAGGGCATGTGCCACTGCACGCAGGCGATCCGCGGGTCGACGTAGCGCAGGGCGTCCCGGCGGCCGAGGTCACGCAGCGCGGCCACCATGTGCGCGTCGGAGTTGGCGTGGTCGGCGGCGAGCGCGATCGCCAGCGTCTCGTTGTCGTCGCGCCCGTCGACGATGACCGTCCGCGCGCGGGCGACGCATGCCCGGGTCATCACGTCGATGCCGGTCAGGTCGCCGCGGACGAAGGAGACCGCGGTCTGCTCGGGCACCGGGTGCTCGGCGACCTCCTCCCACGCGCACAGCACGATCTCCCCGCACCCCTCGGTCACCAACTCGGTGAGGATCCGCTCGGTGCGTCCCGGGGTGTACCCCAGCACGACGACGTGGTCGGTCAGGTCCAGTGCCACGACACCTCTCAGGCGCTTGCCGCGGACCGTCGACAGGTAGTCGGACAGCCGCGTGAACAGCAGGGTCAGCGTGACGATCCCGCCGACGATGACGTAGGCCCCGACGACGTGCCCGCCGTCCGAGACCGGGAACAGGTCGCCGTAGCCCACCGTCGCCGCGGTGACCACGAAGTACCACCAGTAGTTGCCCGGCGCGGCGATCTCGCTGTCTGCCGGCTCGACCAGCGCCATGGCCAGCCAGCTGGTGAGGAAGACGACCACGATGACCAGCAGCGGCAGCCGCCAGCCGTGCAGCCGGCTGCCCACCACACGGGTCAGCCGGGAGAGGAAGAAGTACACGGGCCTCCTGCCGGGTCGGACGCTCGGGGCAACCTAGCGCCCCGAGCCCCGGTCAGTCCTCCGGCGGCACCTCGCACGGCCGCGTCGGCAGGCCCGGCGGTTCGGCGAGCACCGCCAGCAGGTCCCCCAGGTCGGCGCCGACGACCACGGTGAGCTGAGGGACGTCGGCCTCGTGCACACGTCCGGCCAGCCCCAGTGCCTCGGCGAGCACCCGGGCTTCGTCCTCCCGGCCGGCCGGGAACTCCAGGGCCGACTCCGTCCGGCCGTCGGTGGGCGCCACGGACCCGACGACGACACCGTCCTCCCGCAGTTCCGCGGCGAACGCCTCCGCGGTCACCGGCTCGCCGGAACCGTCACGGACGTCGACGGTCCACGACTCGGGGTCGCACGCCCCTGCCGCCGGCGAGGAGGTGGGCTCGGGAGTGGGCTCCGGGCCGGGCGTCGGCGCAGGAGCAGGCGGCGTCGGCTCGGGAGTGGGCTCCGGGCCGGGCGTGGGCGTCGGCGCAGGCGGCGTCGACTCCGGGCCGGGCGTCGGCTCCGGGCCGGGCGTCGGCTCCGGGCCGGGCGTCGGCTCCGGGCCGGGCGTCGGCTCCGGGCCGGGCGTCGGCTCGGGAGTGGGCTCCGGGCCGGGCGTGGGCGTCGGCGCAGGCGGCGTCGGCGCAGGCACAGGCGGCGTCGACTCCGGGCCGGGCGTCGGCTCGGGAGTGGGCTCCGGGCCGGGCGTGGGCGTCGGCGCAGGCGGCGTCGGCTCGGGAGTGGGCGTCGGCGCAGGAGTGGGCTCCGGGCCGGGCTCGGGCGTGGGCGTCGGCGCAGGCGGCGTCGGCTCCGGGGCGGGCGTCGGCTCGGCGGTCGGCGTCGGGTCCGGCGCGGGGCTCGGCACCGGCTCCGGGATCGGGCTCGGCGCCGGAGCGGCGGCCGGAGCAGGCTCGGCGGCCAGCACCCCCGGCGGTTCCGGGGCGGGGTCCGGCGACTCCGGGTCCGGGGCCGGCGGCGGGGCGGCCGACGCAGGGGCGGGCGGGGGCGTCGCCGTCCCCGCGTAGCCGGCGGCCAGTTCCAGCACCGAGGCGACGTAGGCGGTGGAGTGGTTGTAGGCGAACACCGCGCGGGCCTGACCGGCCAGGGTCGACAGGTCACCCCCGGCGGCGCACAGGTAGCGGGCGGCCGCGGCGGCGGCATCGTCGAGGTCGAAGGGGTCGCTGCGGCCGTCACCGTCGCCATCCGCGGCGTAGCGCGCCCAGGTCGAGGGGATGAACTGCATCGGCCCGACGGCGCGGTCGTAGGTGGTGTCACCGTCCAGCCGGCCCTGGTCGGTGTCCCGGATCTCCGCCGTCGCGCCGGCTCCGGTCAGCGCGATGCCGACGATCCGCGGGGCCGAGGTGCCGTCGGGCTGCAGCACCGCGCCCGCGAACCGGCCGTGGTTCGACTCGACCCGGCCGATCGCCGCGACGAGTTCCCAGCCGATGCCGCACGCCGCGGGTGCCTGCTCCGCCGCCCGGGCGTACGCCCGCAGCGCGACCGCCGGGATCCCGCCAGCGGCCGGCGGCGGGTTCCGCACCGGCTCGACCACGGCCGGCTCCGACGGCGCGGGGGCCACGGACGGGGCGACGGGCGCATCGGCGGCGGGCGGGTCGGTGGCGGGCGGGTCGGTCGTTCCCCCGGTCGCGGCGGTGACCACTGGACGGCGCGGTGCGGGCGGGGCAGCCGTGGCGGCGCGGTCCGGCTCGACGACCGTGGCCGCAGCACCTGCCGGCGCGACCTCGGCCACCGATGCACTGGCCAACGCGGCCACGGTCAGCCCCGCGGTCACTGCTGCACCCATGCGCCGCCCGACGATCCTGGACGACGCACCTCCGGCCGCCGTCCGCCGCCGCCACCCGCTCATCCGTCCCCCAACGGTCTGAGGCAGCCCGGGATCGTGTCGCGGCCCCGGGACCCGGGACGCTCACCGGCACCACCGGTGCCGCGCCGACGTCCCGGGCAACAGTGAAGGGATCCCGGCGCACCGGCGCAAGTCATCACGGCGCGCCGCGACGACCGGTCAGCTGCTCCCCGGTGCGGTGGACCGGGACCGGGCGTCGGCCCCGCCCCGGCCACCGCCGGCGGCCGCCACCGCGTCGAGCTCGGCCGCCAGCAGGGTCGCGACGGGCCCGATGTCGGGCTCGTACAGCATCCCGGTGTGGTTGCCCGGCACCTCGTGGATCGACCACTCCCCGGTCAGGTGCCCGGACCACCGGGCGCGGAGGGCGGCGTGCGGGTCGTCGCGGGCCACCACCACGAGGGTGCGACCGTCCCAGGGAACGCCCCGGTAGCGACGCTGCACGAACATCCCCTGCCGGTGGAAGCGCAGGTAGTGCCCCTTGCCCGCGTCGGGGACCACCCCGGTGAGCGCCAGGGCGCCGATCTGCTTGACCCGCCGGAGCGGCCCCCCGTCGATCGCCGGCGGGGACGCGCCGGGCGCCGGCGGGAACGAATCGAGGACGGCCACGAGGGCGACCTCCTCCCCCGCGGCGCGGAGCTGGTGTGCCATCTCCAGGGCGACGATCCCGCCGAGGGAGTGCCCGGCCAGCCGGTAGGGACCGTGGGGCTGCACGCTGCGGACGGCGGTGAGGTTCCGCCTGGCCATCGCCGCCACCGACCAGTCCGGGAAGCCGCGGTTCTCCATGCCGTGCGCCTGCAGCGCCCACACCGGCTGGTCCGGGCCGAGCCGGCGGGCCAGTGACCGGAAGCCCACGGCCACGCCACCCGCTCCCGCGACGCAGAACAGCGGCGGACGGCTGCCCTCACCGCGGAGCCGGACCATGAACGGGTGCGCCGGGGCCCGGCGGCGCCGCAACGCCTCGGCGAACGAGGCGACCGTCGGCGACTCCTGGAGCAGCGTGGTGGACAGCACCCGCGCCGGGACGTCCATCTCGGTGCCCATGGCGGCCAGCAGCGCCTCGGCCGCCAGCGAGTCACCGCCCAGCTCGAAGAAGTCGTCGTCGAGCCCCACCTCGTCGAGCCCCAGGACGCGGGCGAACTCCGCGGCGACCACGCGCTCCCAGTCGGTGCCCGGCGGGGTCCCGCCGGCCCGGGCCGGCGGTGCCGGCAGCGCGGACCGGTCCAGCTTGCCCCGCTCGGTCCGGGGCAGCGCACCGAGGAGGACGACGTCCTGCGGCACCATGAAGCCGGGGAGCACCTCGCGGATCGCGCGCCGGACCGTCGCGGCGTCCAGCCGCTGCACCGCCGGCACGACGTAGGCGACCAGCCGGGTCTGCCCCTCCCCCGCCTCGGCGCCGACGACGACGGCCTCGCGGACCTCGGGCATCGCGAACAGCACGGCGTCGACCTCCCCCGGCTCGACGAGGTGACCGCGGATCTTGACGCTGTGGTCGGTACGACCCAGCAGCCGTACGCAGCCCTGCTCGTCGATCCGGGCCACGTCGTTGGTGCGGAACGTCCGGGTCCCGTCGGCCGAGCCGGAGAAGACGGCCGCGGTGACCTCCGCGGAACCCCAGTAGCCCTCGGTCAGCCACCGGGAGGTGACCAGCAGGCGTCCGGTGCCCTGGTCGCGCTGCTCGCCGTGCTCGTCCTCCACGGAGACCGTCATGCCGTCGACCGGCCAGCCCACGGGGACGGCGCCGTCCGGCACCGGGTCGCCGGGGCGCAGCCGGAACTCGGCGAGCAGCCCCGTCTCGGTCGACCCGTAGCGGTTGCGGATCTCGCAGCCCGGGCCGACGACCGACCGGATCGCGGCCAGCTGGGCGGCGTGGACGGTCTCGCCGCCGACCGTCACCGTCGACAGCGTGTCCAGGCGGTCGCCCGGCGGGAGCGTCGCGACCACCCCGCGCATGATCGCCGGACTGGCCACCAGCACCGAGGCGCCCACCTCGCGCAGCCAGCCCGGCAGCTCGGCGACCGGGCGGGTGCGGGGGTCGAACAGCTGCTGGGTGCTGCCGGCCAGCAGACCGCCGAGGGCGCCCTTCAACCCCGCGTCGAAGGCCAGCGGCAGCAGGTTGGCGACCACGTCGCCGGCCCCGTAGCACCCGCTGGCCGACGAGTTCGTCCACGCGTCGTGCAGCGCGGCCCGGGAGCCGGCGAACACGCCCTTCGGCAGACCGGTCGAGCCCGAGGTGTACACCAGCGTGACCGGCGCCCCCGCCCCGGGCCGCGTCGAGCGGAGCGCGGTCGCCACCTCCTGGAGGTCCTGGTCAGCGGCTGCCGCAGGGGGCTGCAGGACCACCGGGCACAGGGTGGCAGCCGCCTCCGCGTGCACCGCGTCGCTGACGCAGACCCGGGCACCGGCCAGCTCGACGTAGTGCCGCAGCCGGGCAGCCGGGGTGGTGGGATCCAGCACGACCACCGGCGTGCCGGCGGCGATCACCCCGACCACCGCGATCACGGCGTCGACGCCCGGCTGCCGGAGCACGCACACCGGCCGCCCGCCGTCCTCGGCCGCCGTCACCGCGGACCGGACGGTCTCCGCCTCGCGCAGGACGTCGGCGAACAGCGCCGTCCGTGCGCGGTCGGCCAGCGCGGGCACACCCGGTTGCGCGAGAGCGACGTCGACCAGCCGGTCGATCAGCCACTCGTCCGCGCGCCCGTCCAGGGGCGGGAGCTCGACCGAGTTGGGCGCCAACGAGTGTTGCTCCGCAGGGCTCATGCTCGGAAGCTAGTACCGAACCGTCCGGAGCGGCATGCCGATCAGCCGGGCGGCTGCCACCGGCCGGCACGGGGTTGCCCCCGCCTGCCGGGCGGGTAGGCGCTCGTCATGCTGAGCCGTGACCTGCTGCTGACCGCGTTCGACAACGTCGAGGGTGCCGTCCGGGGTGTGCTCGACGGCATCGACCCGGCCCTGCTGAACGAGCGGATCGACCCCGAGGCCAACACCATCGCCTGGCTGGTCTGGCACCTCGTCCGGGTGCAGGACGACCACGTCGCCGAGGTGGCCGGCCGCGAGCAGGCCTGGACCGACGCCGGCTGGGCCGACCGGTTCGACCTCCCCTTCGACGCCGGGGCCATCGGCTACGGCTTCAGCAGCGACGACGTCGCCGCCACCCGGGTCACCGACCCGGACCTGCTGGCCGGCTACTCCGCCGAGGTGCACCGCCGGACGGCGGAGTTCGTCCGCGGCCTCACCGACCCCGACCTCGACCGAGTCGTCGACGAGCGCTGGGACCCGCCGGTGACCCTCGGCGTCCGGCTGGTCAGCGTGATCACCGACGACCTGCAGCACGCCGGGCAGGCCGCCTACCTGCGCGGCACCCTCGAACGCCGCTGACCCGGAGCGCGCGTAACGTCCGCCGGGTGAGCAGCGCTGCCACCACCCCGTCCGGCACCGACTTCTACGTCCTCGGGGACCTGCTGCAACCAGCGGAGATCGAGGTCCGCGACCGGGTCCGGGACTTCTGCGCCCGTGAGGTCACCCCGGTGATCAACGACTACTGGGAGCGGGCGGAGTTCCCCTTCGCACTGCTGCCGGGCATCGCCGGGCTGGGCATCGCCGGTGGCACCGTCCAGGGCCACGGATCGCCCGGGATGAGCGCGGTCGCGGCCGGCCTGGTGGCCCGGGAGTGGGCCCGCGCCGACGGCAGCCTGGGCACGTTCTACGGGGTGCACAGCTTCCTGGCCATGCAGTCGATCGCCATGCTCGGCAGCGACGAGCAGCAGGAGCGCTGGCTGCCGGCGATGGCCCGGCTGGAGACGATCGGCGCGTTCGGGCTCACCGAGCCGCAGCACGGCTCGGACGCCGTCGCGCTGGAGACGCAGGCACGGAGGGACGGCGACGAGTACGTGCTCACGGGCGCGAAGAAGTGGATCGGCAACGGCACCATCGCCGACCTGGTGCTGATCTGGGCGCGCGACGAGAACGGCGACGTCGGCGGCTTCGTCGTCCCGAAGGGCTCGACCGGCTGGACCGCGACCCGGATGACCGGGAAGACCGCCCTCCGGGCGGTGTGGCAGGCCGAGATCACCCTCGACGGGGTGCGGGTACCGGCGGAGAACCGGCTGGCCCGTTGCTCCTCGTTCAAGGACGTCGCGAAGGTGCTCGACCGCACCCGGTACACGGTGGCCTGGCGGGCGCTGGGCGTGGCCGAGGCCGCCTACGAGCTGGCGTTGGCGCACACGCTGCGGCGGGAGCAGTTCGGCCAGCCGATCGCCGGCTACCAGCTCGTGCAGGAGAAGCTGGCCCGGATGCTGGCGGAGATCACCAGCATGCAGCTGCTGTGCTGGCGGCTGTCGGTGCTGGCCGACGAGGGCCGGATGACCGCGGCGATGGCGTCGCTGGCGAAGATGAACAACGCGAAGAAGGCCCGGGCGATCGTGGCCGACGCGCGGGACCTGCTCGGCGGCGACGGCATCCTGCTGGAGCACCACGTGGCCCGGCACCACGCGGACATCGAGGCGATCTACACCTTCGAGGGCACCGACCACGTGCAGGCGCTGATCGTGGGCCGGGAGGTCACCGGCATCTCCGCGATCACCGGCCGCCGGTCCGCGCCGCGGACGGCTCCCGAGCCGCCCCAGTCCATCTGACTCAACTCACCCGCTGCAGCTCCGGCGCCGTCCGCCGCCGGCACTCGGCGCAGCCGGACCGTCCAGCGCCGACCCGCTCCCACCGCTGCGACCCCCAGACCTGCACGATCGCCCCGCACACGGCGAGCTCCACCTCCCCGTCGAGCTCGTCGGCGGGGCGGTGGGCCTCCACCGCGTGCCAGGACATGGGCTGGTCGGCCGGCTGGGCCCAGGACCGGCGGTCTGGTCGGGCGAAACCGACGGCGTAGCTGTTCACGCACTTCTGTGTGCCCCAGGCCACAACTGGTCAATCATCACTGCCATCCGACCGCCGGACGGCGCTACCGTCGGAGAGGTGAGCCGAGGAGGTGGCCAGTGGAGCCGGTGAGCCTGCTGGTGGGCGGCGCGTTGCTGGCGGCCGGTTACGTCGCCGGGCGGCTGGGCCGCCGGAGGAACGCGACGCCGGCGCTGCCGCAGGCGACGTGCAGCTGCGGTCACCCGTTGAGCCAGCACGACCCGGAGCGGGGCACCTGCCACTCCGAGGTCGCCCGCGACGCCTACACCAAGCGGGGCAAGTGGGCCGGGCACACGTGGGTGGCGTGCAGCTGCCGGCAGTACGTCGGTCCGCGGCCGATCGACGAGGTCTTCGCCCCGCGCCTGCTGCCGCCGACCTCCTGACCCGTCGCCAGATCAGCCTCCGGGTTCGGGGTCGCGAGCGTGCCGGCGGCGGACGTACTCGCGCGCCAGGAGGCCGCCGCCGGCGAGGAGCACGAAGTTGACGGCGGCGAGGACCCAGCCGCTCAGCAGCAGTCCCACGACTGCGCCCGCGCAACCCCAGGCGAGCTGGATGACCACGTCCTGCCCGAAGGGGCGCCGCGCCAGGTAGGCCCTGGCCGCGTCACGTTCCCGCTGACGGTCACGCTGCGCCGCCCGCTCCCAGCGGTTGGGCTGCTGATCCCACGTCATCGTGCGGCCACCTCTGCCGTCGTGATCACGAGGCCGATCTTCGTGCCGTGCACCGGTCTCGGCACCCCGGCGCGAGACGTCCGGGTTTGCGGTCGCACCCGGGCGCGCACCCCCGACGGAGCGCCCGGCACCGGGTGCGGGACCGTCGAACCGGTGGAGGACCCGATGACGTCACAGCAGGAGCCCACCACCGGACGGGTGGTGGTGGTGACCGGGGCCAGCGGCGGGATCGGACGCGCGGCCGCCGTCGCCTTCGGCCGCCGCGGTGACCGGGTGGCCCTGCTGGCCCGCGGGGAGACCGGGTTGGCGGCCGCCGCCGACGAGGTCCGCGCGGCCGGGGGCACGCCGCTGGTGGTCCCGGTCGACGTCGCCGACGCCGCCGCCGTCGATGCCGCCGCCGACCGGGTGGAGGCCGAGCTCGGCCCGATCGACGTGTGGTGCAACGTCGCGTTCAGCACGGTGTTCGCACCCTTCGACCAGATCACCGCCGAGGAGTGGGCGCGGGTGACCGAGGTGACCTACCTCGGGTTCGTGCACGGCACGATGTCGGCGCTGCGCCGGATGCGCCCCCGCGACCGCGGGGTGATCGTGCAGACCGGGTCGGCGCTGGCCCACCGGGGCATCCCGCTGCAGAGCGTGTACTGCGGCGCGAAGCACGCCATCAAGGGCTTCACCGAGTCGCTGCTGACCGAGCTCAAGCACGACGGCAGCAACGTACGGGTGACGATGGTCAACCTGCCCGGCGTCAACACCCCGCAGTTCGACTGGGTGCTCAACCGCCTCCCGGAGCGGCCACAGCCGGTGCCGCCGATCTACGCCGTGGCGCCGATGGCGGAGGCCCTGGTGCACGCCAGCGAGCACCCGCAGCGCCGCGCGTGGTGGATCGGGACGCCGACGGTCTACACGATCCTCGGCAACAAGGTGTGGCCGCAGTTCCTCGACTGGTACCTGGCCCGCACCGGCTACGACGGTCAGCAGCGGGGCGAGCAGGCGTCGGCCGACGACCCGGTGAACCTGTGGGAGCCCGCCGACGGCGCCGGCGGGCGGGACTTCGGTGCCCAGGGGAGCTTCCCGCACCAGGCCCGCAGCTGGGATCCCCAGATCTGGGCGAGCCGGCACCACGGTGCGCTCGCCGCCGTCGGTGCCGGGCTGCTGACCACGGCGCTGGCGGCCTGGCACCGCGGCCGGTGACGGCCCCGCCGGGTGCGGGTCCGTGTTGAGCCGGCGCCGCGGCGGGTAGGTGCTCCAGGACGTCGCCTCCCACGGAGCGGGGCCGACGTCACGACCGGCGCCGGAAGCGGCCCGAGCGCAGCCGCTCCCGGCCGAGCCACCGTGCCCGGCCGCATGCGCAGCCCCGCGTCCGGCCGGGCGGAGGAGGAACGACGTGAAGACGTCCACTCTCACCGACGGGCCGCCCCGCCAGCACGCCGTCGTCTTCAGCACCGGCGAGGAGGTCGTCGCCGGCCTCACCGACTGGGCCACCGAGCACCGGCTCCCGGCCACGTCGTTCACCGGCATCGGCGCCTTCTCGGAGGCCACGCTGGGCTTCTACGACCTGGACGACCAGGAGTACGCCGAGATCCCCGTCGCCGACCAGGTCGAGGTCCTCGCGCTGACCGGGGACATCACGCTCGACGGCTCGGGCGGGTGGCAGGTGCACGCGCACGCCGTCTGCGGCCGACGGGACGGCTCGACGATCGGCGGTCACCTGCTGCGCGCCGTGACCCGCCCGACCCTCGAGCTGGTCCTGACGGTGACCCCGACCCACCTGCAGCGTCGGCACGACCCGGCATCGGGGCTGGCCCTCATCGACCCGGGCAGCGGCTGAGCGACCGACCGCACACCGCAGCTCACCGTCGACCACCGAGGACGGCGGAGAACACGACGAGCAGCTGAGGAGAGAGATGACCGCCACGAACACCCCAGGCCTCCTGGTGCCACTCAGCGAGACGGACCGGACCATCGCCGATCCGGCCGCTGACGTCCGTGGACGCTCGGCCGTCGACAGCAGCGGCGAGGACATCGGCACGGTCGAGGACCTGCTCATCGACGACGAGGAGAACCGCGTCCGGTTCCTGCAGATCGGCTCGGGCGGGTTCCTGGGCATCGGGAAGGACAGGTTCCTGGTTCCCGTGGACGCCGTGACGTCGGTCCAGCCCGACCAGGTCCGGATCGACCGGGACCGCGCCCGGATGACCGACGTCCCCGCGTACGACCCCGAGGTGACCCACGACCCGGCCTACTACGAGGACGTCTACGGATGGTGGGGAAACGGCGCGTACTGGGGCCCCGGGTACCTCTACCCGCGCTTTCCGCAGTTCTGAGCACGGCGCTCCGGCCGGGGAGACCCGGCCGGAGCATGGAACCGCCCCCTGGCCCCGGCCGCGGGCCGGGGGCCGGGGCGGGCGCGGGGGGGCCTCCCGG